>JBHHVG010000335.1:0-4184 GCA_046754165.1 Myxococcota bacterium | reverse complement strand
GATCGAGCTGCTCGCGCGCGTCGACCACCGCCTTGCCGCCGTAGAGCCCGCGCAGGGCGCAGAGCCGGATGCGTCGCCGGACGGGGACGCGGGGCAGACACCGTGATCGCGACTCCGGATGTCGACCTGTCGGTGCTGGCGCCCATGGGCTTCGCGGCGATCGGGGCGATGGTGGTTCTGCTCGGCGAGGTGGTGCTCTCGCGGGCGGGCACGTTCCTCGGCCGGCGAGTGACCGACAGCTACATCGGAACGGTACTCGCCGCCGTGTCCGTGCTGGCCCTCGCACTCTCGTTCACGGTTTCCGCCGTGGCGTTCGGCTCCGGTGAGACCGCGTCGTTCAATCCCGACAACCCGATGCTCCAGCTCGACCGATTTTCGAGCCTGATGTCCGCGCTGCTTGCGCTCGCAGCCGCGATGACGATCGCGCTGTCTGTCGTGTATCTGGACGAGATGGGCATCAACCACGGCGAGTACTACGCGCTGCTGCTGCTCTCGGTCTCGGGGATGATGGTCCTCGTCGCCGCGATCGATTTCCTCGCGGTGTTTCTCGGTTTCGAGCTGATGAGCATTCCAATCTACGTACTTGCTGGCTTCGACCGCGTGAAGCTCCGCAGCAACGAGTCCGCGATCAAGTATTTCGTGATCGGCTCGTTCGCCTCGGCGCTGTTGCTCTATGGCATGGCCCTGCTGTACGGAGCGACTGGTTCGACCGCCTTCGCCGACGTGCAGGACCTCTACGATCCGTCGAGTTCCGTCGCGCTCGTGGGCGCCGGACTCGTGCTGGTCGGCTTCGCCTTCAAGGTGTCTTCTGTGCCTTTCCACCAGTGGACGCCGGACGTGTACGAGGGCGCACCGGTGACGATCACCGCCTTCATGTCCGTCGCCGTGAAGACCGCCGCGTTCGCCGCGTTGGCGCGCCTGCTGGCGGAAGCGATTGGTCCCATCACGGGATCGCTGAACGACGTGCTCTGGATGCTTGCCGCCCTCAGCATGGTGGTGGGAAACGCCATGGCGGTGATCCAGGACAACGTGAAGCGAATGCTCGCCTACTCGAGTATCGCCCACGCGGGTACCCTGCTCGTCGGGCTCACCGCCGGCGGTGAAGAGGGATACGCCGCGGTCGTATTCTACCTGCTCGTCTACTCTTTCATGAATCTCGGCGCCTTCGGCGTCGTCGTGACGCTGGCGCATCGCGGCCAGGACTGCGAGGAGATCGACGGCTTCGCCGGTCTGTCGGAGACGCGCCCGGGCCTCGCCGCCCTGATGACGCTGTTTCTGCTGTCGCTGGCGGGGATCCCCGGGACTGCTGGCTTCATCGCGAAGTTCAACGTCTTCTTCGCGGCGGTGAACGCGCAGATGATCTGGCTCCCGATTCTCGTCGTCCTGACGAGCGTCGTGTCGATCTTCTACTACCTCCGCATCCCGGTGGTGATGTACATGCGCGATTCGGACCCCGAGACTCCCCGCGCGAAGATCGCGACCGGTGAGGTGCTGGTGCTCGGGCTCTGCGCGGCCGCCGTGCTGTTCTTCGGCGTGTTTCCCAACGGCGCCGCACTTCCCGGCAGCGGATTCGAGCTGCCGGCCCTCGATTGGGCGCACCGGGCCGTCCAGCAGTTCTTCGGTCGCTGAGCGGGTGTCGCCGGGCGCGAGAGAGCTGCCCGAGGCGACGGCTTCGGGCGGCCGCGCGGGAGAGGCGTGGCGGACGCTGCGCACCGTGGCCTGGGCGCTGTTCCTCGCGACCGTGATCCGGGAAACGATCTTCGAGACCTACTACGTACCGTCCGAGTCGATGCTGCCGACGTTGCTGATCGGCGATCACATGATCGTCGACAAGCTCCGCTACGGTGTGCGCATCCCATTCACGAACGCGCGCGCGACCTCTGGCCGTGACCCGGAGCGCGGCGACGTGGTGATCTTCTGGATCGGTCGCAAGGGCCCGGCCGATGTCTGTCCGGTGGACCGCTGCCCGGGCTGGCCCCGCGAGGGCTTCGTCAAGCGAATCGTCGGGGTTCCAGGGGACACCATCGAGGTCCGCGGTGGCCGGGTGATCCTGAACGGCGAACGCCTGCCGACGAGCTTCGGGAGCGAGACCTTCGAGGACGACGCCGGCGTGCCGCTGTTGCTGGGCCGCGAAGCGCTGGGCGCATCCACGCACGCGGTGCTCGACCACCCGCATCACGAAGGCACGGAGCAGGTGCACATCACGGTGCCGGACGGGCGCTACTTCGTGATGGGAGACAACCGCGACAACTCGAATGACAGCCGCAGCTGGGGAACCGTACGCCGTGAGGACCTCGTCGGGCGCGTGACGCACACCTACTGGTCGTGGAACAACCGCGAGAGCTGGCTCGCGATGCTGAATCCGTTCACCTGGTGGCGCCTGCTCACGAGCGAGACGCGCTGGGAGCGCATCGGCCAGCGCGTGGAGTAGGCGATCATCCGCCCCGCAGGATACGCGCGTCTCCGCTTCGCGTCGTCAGGTGCTCGTCGTCGAAGTACTCCATCAGCGGAACCGCCGTGCGGCGTGACGTGCCGATCAAGGCCTTGTACTGCAGCGTATCGAGGCGCTCACTGACCTCGAAGTACGCGACGATCTTGGCGCGCAGCGCGCCGATCGTGTCCGCGTCGAACCACAAGTCCCCGGGCGCGCAGACGAGTCGTCCCTCTCGTTTCAGATAGGCTAGAAGGTCCTGGAGGTGCTCGCGGCTGGTGCCCAGGCGCTGGGCCCAGTCGCGCTCCGAGGGCGGCTCGAGGCCCGCCGCCCGGGCGTCCTCGCAGATGCGGTCGACGAGGGCCGCGTCCCGCTGGCCCAGGGTCGGAGCGTGATTCGTGCGACGGGCGATGTCGTCCTCGATCGCGATGTCGCCGCGGTCCATCAGGCGTTCGCTTGCCAGCAGCGCCACGTCGGGTGGCACGTTCTCCGGGAGCTTTGCGCGCAGGGTGCCGACCGGCATCCCCTGTCGCAGCGGCTCGGCCACGTGATAGGCGTCGAGGGCGCGCAGCATCCGCTCCTCCAGGACGCCAGCTGCCTCGACGGAGAGCCAGGTGCCGCGCGCGCTGGCAACGGCGTGCCCGCGCTCGGCGACCGCGGCCAGAGCCTTGTGCAGGTCCGCCGTGCCCTGTCCGGTCTCGCGGCCGAGTGTCTCCAGCGCGACGCCCGCGAGCCCGCTGCGCCGGATCCGCACCAGCAGGCCCGCCTCCGATTCGCCGCGGGCGAGGGCCGCGAGATCCTCTGACAGTCCGGGGTCGCTCCGCCGCCGACGGGGCGGCGCGATGTCCAGCACCACGCCGCCGCCGAGAGTCGAGCCGCCGGCGTCGGTGCGGGAGAAGCCGCGCACGATGAAGCGGTCGCCGGGCAGCATGGCGAGGGGTTCACCGTCGAGGTGGACCCGGGCGAAGCCCGCTCGGCCGGGCTCGAAGCCCGGTGCGCCGATGGCGGCGATGTGAGCGCGCCTCTCGGCCGTTCCCAGCAGGAACTCGACCGCCGCGCGGTCCTCGACGGGCCCCGCGGCGGCGAGCCACCAGAGCTTCAGGTCGGCCGTGCGGGTCGGCAGCAGGGCACCGGGCGCGGAGACCACGTCGCCACGGGAGACGTCCGCCACCTCGACTCCCTGGAGGTTCAGGGCGCAGCGGACCCCGGGCTCCCCGCGCTTGCTGGAGACGCCGTGGTGCTGCAACCCCCGGACCCGCGCCGTGCGGCCTCTCGGCTGGATCTCGACGGAGTCGCCGACGCCGAACGAGGCGCCGACGAGCGTTCCCGTGACGACGCAGCCGAAGCCCTTGGCCGCGAAGCAGCGGTCGACGTTCAAGCGGGGTGGCCCTCGCCGCGGCGTCCGCGGCGCAGCGTCGGCCACGAGCTCGCGCAGCGCACGGCGCAGCTCGCCCAATCCCTCTTCGCTCACGCCCGAGACCGGAACGACCGGCGCGCCGGCGAGGGGAGTGTCCACGAGAAGCAGGGCGGCCTCCTCCGCGGCGAGTTCGGCCACGTCCGGCTCGGCGATGTCGATCTTGGTCAGGGCGACCACGCCGCGAGTGATCCCCAGCAGCTCGCAGATCGCGACGTGCTCGCGGGTCTGCGGCATCACGCCCTCGTCGGCCGCCACCACCAGCAGCACCAGATCGATGCCGGTGGCACCGGCCACCATCGTGCGCACCAGCCGCTCGTGGCCCGGGACGTCGACCAC
>JBHHVG010000334.1:0-4202 GCA_046754165.1 Myxococcota bacterium | reverse complement strand
TCACAGCCTCTGGCTGGAATCGGCGGCCACTCCTCACGGAGTGGCCGCCTTTTTCTCGGCCGGGCCCATACTCGCGCCGGAGATCGCTAGAAGTGGGGCTCCAGGCTGATGACGAGCTTGCCGTCCCCGTGACGACCGACGCCGATCGCGACCAGATGGCCGTTCGGGATCTGAAGGTCGCTCTGGACGGCGCCCTGGACCGCCACGGCCATCAGCACGCCCCGATCCGACAGGCTCAGGGGCCGGAGCTGAAGAACGCTGCCATTGGGGAGGGCGACGCGGCCCAGCTCGTTCAGGGCCAGGGTCAGGCGCCGCTGCTTCAACACCCGCAGGCTCTCGTACCGGAACTCGCCGCGCAGCTCGGCGTCGAGGCGGCGGGCCCGCGGATCGATCTTCCCGGGCTTCTGGGAGATGTGGCTCACCATCACGTCGACGGCAATCGGGCCGGCCGGCTGGGCCGACGCCGGCGACGGCGCGATCCACGCCGCCATCACCAGCACCGCCATCCCCATCCTAGGCCGTCGCACCACCGCCTCCTCTCGACGCGTTCTCCGGAATCGAATCGAGGAGCCAGATCACGGTCACGTCTCGCTCTCCGTCCAGTACCAGGACGTTTCGGCTGCCGCTGTCTACCCAATGCACGACGCCGCCCGCAGCAGTGTCGCGGCTCGCGAGCCCGATGGCCAGCACCACGGCGGCCGCGGACGCCGCCAGCGCCGAGATCGGCCTCCACGGCAAGGTCCGGCGGGCCGCGCCGCGGCCTTCCCACGCGGCCTCGGCGCGCTCGGCGTCGACGCCGGCGAGGCCGCGGGCGATCCCCGGCCACAGGTCCGGCGACGCGACCGGCGTCTCGCTCCCCCGCACGCACTCGCCCACGGCTTCGAGGGCGCGCAGCTCGCGCCGGAGATCGACGGAGCGGGCCAGCCGCCGCTGGACGCGCCAGCGCGCCAGCGGGCCGAGCTCGCCATCGTGGAAGGCCTGGAGCACGCGCTCGTCGCGGCGGCTCGCTTCGGACGGCTCCATCATGTCTCTCCCCTTGCGTCGCTCACCAACCGACCCTGCGCGTCGATGTCCCCCGAGGCCACCAGGGCCTCCCGGACGTTTCGCCGGGCGTGGTGCAGCCGGCTCATGACCGTTCCCTTCGGCACATCGAGGCACTCCGCGATCTCGGCGTAGGACAGGCCCTCGACCTCCCGCAGCAGCAGGGTCTGACGGGCGTCGTCGGGCAGTTGTTCGATCGCCCGGGCGACGAACGTGCGCAGCTGCGCGCGCTCGAGGGCACCGGCGGGCCCGGATTGCTCGGCGTACAGGTCGCTCGCCGCGTCCGCCGCGCCCGGATCGACAGCGAAGGACGCGCCCTCTTCCCACTCGACGTGGCGGTCGCGCCGGTCGCGGCGCTTGGCGTCGAGGCAGAGGTTCATGACGACCCGGTACAGCCAGGTGTAGAAGCTGGAGCGCCCCTCGAAGCGATCCAGCGAGCGGTACACCTTGAGGAATCCATCTTGAACGACATCTCTTGCCCACTCTTCGTCGCGCAGCACCCGGAGCGCGAGCCGGTAGGCGCGGTCCTGGTAGCGCTCGACGAGAACGCGAAACGCGTCGTGATCGCCGCTTCGCGCCCGTTCGATGACTTCGGCGTCCGTCGGAGACACCGCACCCGTCTGGGCCGAACCGCCCATCTCGTGAGAACCTCCCCGGGATGCTGCGTCGTCACCCCTCTTCGACGCAGGGGCGGCGGCTTCTATTCGCCGGGCACCGGGACCCCGCGGCCAACCCGATCAGTGGGCCTCCCGCCAGTTCTTTCCCACCCCGATGTGCACCACGATGGGGACCCGAAGCGACCACACGCCCTCCATCCGGGCCCGCACCTGGGCTTCCACGGCCTCGACCTCGGGGCAGGGCACCTCGAAGACCAGCTCGTCGTGAACCTGGAGAATCATGCGGGCGCCGGAGCCGTCGGAGGCCAGGGCCGCGTCCAGCTCGACCATTGCCTTCTTGATCAGGTCCGCCGCGGTGCCCTGGAGCACCGAGTTCGTCGCCATCCGCTCCGCCGCCGTGCGCAGGGTGCGGTTGCGTGAGCGCAGGTCCGGCAGGTAGCGCCGGCGGCCGAGCAGCGTCGTCACGAAGCCGCACTCCCGGGCCACCGCGACGGTGCGGTCGAGGAAGTCGCGAACGCCGGGGTAGCGGTCGAAGTGGGCATCGATCGTCTCCTGGGCGTCGGCCGATGCGATGCCGAGCTGGTTGGCCAGGCCGAAAGCGGAAAGGCCGTAGAGGATGCCGAAGTTGACCGCCTTGGCGCGGGCGCGCTGCTGCTCGTCGACCTCGTCCGGGTCGATGCCGCCGACCTCGGCGGCTGTCTGGCGGTGGATGTCATCGCCGCGCTCGAACGCCGACATCAGCGCGTCGTCCTCCGAGTAGTGTGCGAGGAGGCGCAGCTCCATCTGGGAGTAGTCGGCAGAGAGCAGCACGCATCCCTCGGCAGGAACGAACATCGTGCGGATGCGCGCCCCCTCTTCGCTTCGGATCGGAATGTTCTGGACATTCGGATTGGTCGCCGACAGGCGCCCGGTGGCGGCACCGAGCTGGTGGAAGCTGGGATGGATGCGGCCCGTGCGCGCGTTGACCAGCGGCGGTAGCGCGACGACGTAGGTGCTCAGCAGCTTCGCGATCCGGCGGTAGTCGAGGATTCGCGCGGGCAGCTCGTGGTCGGCGGCCAGCCGCTCGAGCACGCTCTCGTCGGTCGAGTAGCCGGTCTTCGTCTTCTTGACCGGCGGCAGCTTGAGCTTCTCGAAGAGGATCCGCTGGAGCTGTTTCGGCGACGAGACGAGAAACTCCTCGCCGGCGAGCTGGTGGATCCCGGCCTCGATGTCCGCGAGCATTCGCTCGTACTCCTGCGCGAGGACGGAGAGCCCGGACTCGTCGATCCGTACGCCGGCGCGCTCCATGTGGCCGAGCACCCGCGTCATGGGCAGCTCGACGTCTTCGAAGAGCGAGGCGATCCCGTCGCCTTCCAGGCGTTTCCCGAGCGGCAGGGACAACGCCCGCGTGGCGCAGACCTCGGCGGCGGCGAAGGCCGCGAGCTCGCCTTGCGAAAGCTCCGCCGCCGATCGCGCCTTGACGCCCCGCCCCGCCAGCTCTTCCCAGGTCGCCAGCTTTCGCCCCAGGTACTGGGCGGCGATGGCGGACAGAGACCTGGCACCGGAGGGGTCGGCCAAGTGACCGGCGATCTCCGGATCGAAGGCCGGCAGCGCCATCTCGATCCCCGCCTCGCCGAAGGCCATCTGCACGCGCTTCGAATCCGCCGCGAGCCACGCCACGTTGCCGGGGGCCTCGAGAAAGGGGCGCAGACGCGCCGCGACCTCGGGCCAGGGTGTCTCCGGGGCGGCGGTGTGGACATAGGCCGCGGTCGCCTCACCGGTCGCGAAGGCGATGCCCACGACGTCGCCGCCGAGGGGCCCCGCCGGCCCGAACACGCAGGCCAGCGGCAGCGACGGCTGCAAGCCGAGGCGCGCGACGAGCGCATCGACCCCGGCCAGGTCCGTCACGAGGTCGACGGCGACGTCCTCTTCCCCCGCGTCGGACACCGTCCCGCCACCCCCGAGGCCTTCGAGCAGCCGCGTGAAGCCGAGCCGCTCGTACAGGCCGCGCAGCGCCTCCACGTCGGCCTGCGGGTGCATGGCGTCGCTCCAGTCGATCTTCAGCGGCGCATCGGTGCGGAGGGTCGCCAGGCGTTTCGACAGCCGCGCGTCGTCGGCGTGCTCTGCCAGCGCGTTGCGGGCCCGCGTCGCCTCGATCTCACCCGCGTGCAGAAGCAGCTCCTCGACGGTGTGCCACTCCTGGATCAGCTTCGCGGCACCCTTCAAGCCGATGCCCTTCACTCCCGGGATGTTGTCGCTCGGATCTCCGACCAACGCGCGCAGGTCGAGCACGCGGTCCGGCGGCACGCCGAAGCGGGCCTCGACCTCCGCGGGCCCATAGCGGCGGTCCTTGATGCCATCGAGCAGGTGGACCCGCTCGTCGACGAGCTGCATCAGGTCTTTGTCCGTGGAGACGATGTCGATCCGCACGTTCCGCGGCGCGCGCTGGACGAGGGTTGCGATGACGTCGTCGGCCTCGAAGTCGGCGACCTCGATCGCTGTGATTCCGTGGGCCTCGATCAGCTCCCGCACCCGCGCGCGGACCGGGGCCTTCGCCCGCTCGGG
>JBHHVG010000333.1:0-4206 GCA_046754165.1 Myxococcota bacterium | reverse complement strand
GCACCGGATCCGATCGATCATCCGCTGGAACGCGCTGGCCATGGTGATCCAGGCCAACAAGATCAGCACCGAGTACGGCGGCCACATCTCGAGCTTCGCGTCGTCGGCCACGCTCTACGATGTCGGCTTCAACCACTTCTGGCGAGGGCCGGAACACCCGTGCGGTGGCGACCTCGTCTACATCCAAGGGCACTCGTCCCCGGGCACCTACGCCCGCGCGTTCCTCGAGGGTCGACTCAGCGAGAAGCAATTGAAGCACTTCCGTCAGGAGGTCGAGGTCGACGGCCTGTCTTCCTACCCGCACCCATGGCTGATGCCCGACTTCTGGCAGTTCCCCACGGTGTCGATGGGTCTCTCACCACTGCTCGGGATCTACCAGGCGCGCTTCATGCGCTACCTCGAGCACCGCGAGATCGTCGAGCCGACCGACGCCAAGGTGTGGGTGATCGCGGGGGACGGCGAGATGGACGAGCCCGAGGCGCTCGGCGCGATCTCCCTCGCCGCGCGCGAATGCCTCGACAATCTGATCTTCGTGGTCAACTGCAACCTCCAGCGTCTCGACGGTCCCGTGCGCGGCAACGGCAAGATCATCCAGGAGCTCGAGGGTGTGTTCCGTGGTGCGGGCTGGAACGTCCTGAAGGTCGTCTGGGGCGACCGTTGGGATCCGCTGTTCGCGAAGGACAAGGACGGCATCCTGCTGCGTCGCATGGGCGAGGCACTCGATGGTGAGTACCAGAACTACAAGTTCCAGGGAGGCGACTACACCCGCCGCGAGTTCTTCGGGAAGTACCCGGAGCTCGAAGAGATGGTGGCAAATCTCTCGGATGACGACATCCGCAACCTCAACCGTGGTGGGCACGATCCGAAGAAGGTCTACGCCGCCTACGCGGAGGCGGTGAAGTCCTCCGGGAAGCCTACCGTCGTCCTCGCGAAGACCGTCAAGGGCTACGGGCTCGGCGAGATCGAGGGACGCAACACGACCCACCAGATGAAGACGCTCGGGACCGACGCGATGCGCCAATTCCGGGACCGCTACCGGATTCCCATCGCGGACGACGAGCTGGAGGACGCTCCCTTCTACCGCCCGGCCGACGACAGCCCGGAGATCGTCTATCTGAACGAACGCCGGAAGGAGCTGGGTGGCTTCCTGCCAGCACGGCGGCGAACCGCCGAGCCTCTCGAGATCCCGGGGCTCGAGATCTTCGATCCCATCCTCGAGGGGTCGAAAGACCGCGAGATGTCGACCACCATGGTGTTCGTGCGCCTGCTCACCTTCCTGACGCGCGACAAGGCGATCGGGAAGCGCGTCGTCCCGATCGTGCCGGACGAGGCGCGTACTTTCGGGATGGAAGGTCTCTTTCGGACCCTCGGCATCTACTCCTCGATCGGACAGCTCTACGACCCCGTCGACGCGGGCCAGGTGATGTACTACCGCGAGGACGTCAAGGGACAGATCCTCGAGGAGGGCATCAGCGAGGCCGGCTCCATGGCCTCGTGGATCGCTGCGGCGACCGCTTATTCCACCTCCGGAATCCAGATGATCCCCTTCTACATCTTCTACTCGATGTTCGGCTTCCAGCGCATGGGCGACCTCGCCTGGGCCGCCGGCGACCAGCAGGCGCGTGGCTTCCTTCTGGGCGGCACCTCGGGGCGCACCACGCTCTGCGGAGAGGGATTGCAGCACCAGGACGGGCACAGCCACGTGCTGTCGTCGACGATCCCGAACTGTGTTTCCTACGACCCGGCGTATGGCTACGAGCTGGCCGTGATCATCCACGATGGTCTCCGCCGGATGTTCGTCGACCAGGAGAACGTCTTCTACTACCTGACGGTGATGAACGAGACGTACCTCCAGCCGCCGCTGCCCGAGCGGGCGGACGTGACGGAGGGGATCCTGCGCGGGATGTACCTGCTCCAGGAGGGGAACCCGCGAGTGAGAACGCGGGTGCAATTGTTCGGCTCCGGGGCGATCCTGCGCGAGGCGATCGCCGCCGCCCGGCTCCTCCAGGACGACTTCGACGTGGCTGCGGATGTATGGAGCGTCACGAGCTTCACGGAGCTTCGCCGCGACGGGCTCTCGACGCGGCGCTGGAACATGCTTCACCCGAACGACGAGCCCCGCACGAGCTACGTGGAGGAGTGCTTGAAAGACCGGCGCGGCCCTGTCGTGGCGGCGACGGACTACATGCAGATCGTTCCGGACCAGATCCGTTCGCTCGTGCGCAGCCCGTACGTGGTGCTGGGTACCGATGGATTCGGCCGCAGCGACGACCGCAGGCAGCTTCGCAGTTTCTTCGAGGTCGACAGCTCGTACATCACCGTCGCGGCGCTGAACGCGCTCGCGGATTCGGGGGAGATCGATCGCGCCCGGGTCGCCGAGGCCATCGAGAAGTACGACATCGACCCCGAAAAGCCCGATCCCGTGACGGTGTAGGCCCGGGAGTTCGACGTGGGGGTGAGTACAGCCGTTCGGGTTCCGGCCATCGGCGACTTCGAGGACGTCGAGGTCATCGAGGTGCTGGTTTCTCCCGGCGACGAGATCGAGGCCGAAGCGTCCGTCGTCACCCTCGAGAGCGACAAGGCGACGATGGAGGTCCCGTGCCCCATTGCCGGCGTGGTGCTGGAGCTGCGCGTGGACGTCGGCGACCGGGTCAGCGAGGGCAGCGTGCTCATGACTCTCGACGCGTGGTCCGTGGCGGCGGCCGATCCGGAGACCGCGCAGCTCTCCACTCCGCCGCCGCCCCAGCGCGCGAAACCGGACGTCCGGCGACCCGCGGCCCCGTCCAGGCGGCGAGTTCCGGGCGGTCACGCGAGCCCGTCGGTCCGACGCTTCTCCCGAGAGCTCGGCGTCGACCTCGCAACCGTCCGCGGCACGGGACGCAAGGGGCGCATCCTCAAGGAGGACGTGCAGCTCACCGTGAGGCGTGCGCTCGGAGCAGCACACGGCGCGCCTTCGGACACCGTCGTGCGAGTCCAGGCGCCGCGGCAGATCGATTTCGCGAGCTTCGGCGAGGTCGAGATCGAGCCCCTCGAGAGAATCCGAAGAATCGCAGCCGCCAACCTGCACCGCTCCTGGGTCACGGTCCCCCACGTCACCCAGCACGACGAGGTGGACGTCACAGACCTCGAAGCGCTGCGCGTGGCCAGCGCTGGCGACGCAGAAGACCGGGGGGTCAAGCTCACGCTGCTGGCCTTCGTGCTCAAGGCGCTCGCGGTGACGCTGGCCGAGCATCCCCGCTTCTGCGCCTCACTGGACGAGAGCTGCGAGAACCTGATCCTCAAGAAGTACTGCCACGTGGGCGTCGCCGTCGATACCCCGGCCGGATTGGTGGTGCCGGTGGTCCGCGACGTCGATCGCAAGGACGTCTTCGAGGTGGCGGCTGCACTCGACGATCTCGCCGAACGCGCCCGAGGGCGGCGGCTCCGTTCCGAGGAGCTCCAGGGGGGCTGCATCAGCGTCTCCAGCCTCGGCGGAATCGGCGGCACCGCGTTCACGCCCATCGTCAATGCGCCGGAAGTGGCGGTGCTCGGGCTGTCGCGGCATGCCCTCAAGCCTGTCTACCGCGACGGCGCCTTCGAGCCGCGCCGGATGCTGCCGCTGTCCCTGTCCTACGACCACCGGGTCATCGACGGCGCCGATGCGGCGCGCTTCACGACACACCTCGGCTCGGTCATCTCGGGCATCCGGGAGATCGGCGATCTCCCGTCGGCGTCATGAGCGAGGTCGTCGAGGTTCGGGTTCCCGACATCGGGGACTTCGCGGACGTGGAGGTGATCGAGATCCTGGTCGTCACCGGTGACCGGGTCGAGCGCGACGCCTCGCTGGTCTCCATCGAGAGCGACAAGGCGACCATGGAGGTCCCGTCGCCCCAGGCCGGAAGGGTGCGCGACGTGGTGGTATCCCTCGGCGACTCCGTCTCGCAGGGGAGCGTGATTCTCACGCTCGAGGTCGGCGCTGCGGTCGCAGCGCCCACGCCGCGGCCGCAGCGCCGCGGCGCGTCGGACCGTCACGCCGAGGTCGTGGTGCTCGGCGGCGGCCCGGGCGGTTACACGGCTGCGTTCCGCGCCGCGGATCTCGGCAAGCAGGTGCTGCTGATCGAACGGCGCGAGGCGCTCGGCGGCGTCTGTCTCAACGTCGGCTGCATCCCCTCGAAGGCGCTGCTCCACGTGGCGGAGATCGTGCGCGAGGCCCACGCGCTGGGCTCC
>JBHHVG010000332.1:0-4211 GCA_046754165.1 Myxococcota bacterium | reverse complement strand
AGGACAGACAAGCCCCGTTTTCGGCTCGAGGACCGATAACTCCACGTCATGTCAATCAGGGACCTGAGGGGTTCAGGCCCCGCGGCGGGCCGATCACTGTAGTCGACGGTCGGTCGTTTCGCCTTCGGGCGACTCGCCGCTCTGCCGCTGCGACTCCAGCGCGCGCATCCTTTCGTCGTAGATGCGAATCCGGGCCTCGGCCGCGGCGATCTCGGCGTCGATCCGATCGCCGAGCCCGCGCTCCTCCAGGAGCGTGCGCAGGCGCCCGAGGAACGCGCCCTCGGAGACGTCGGTCCAGAATAGCTCGCGGGGCAGGCCCTCGGGCACCGACCAGTACTCGTAGGTCACGTCGTTCTCGAAGCCGTCCACGACGTGCTCGAGGTGAACGCGGGCGGGATACGCGTGACCGTCCACATCGACGGACTCGACCAACCGATAGAGCTTGAGCGGCTCGCCTCCGAGCGCGCGGTACTCGATTCGCTCCACGATCAGGCGCTCCGGGTCCACATCGATCGTCAGTGACGCGTATCCGAGACGACTCGCCAGTGCGCGCGTTCGCGGACAGGCGACCACGCGCGTCACCGGCGTCGCCGATCCGGCCGTTGCCGCATCGGGTGCGGTGCCTGTCGCGATACGGGCGTGGTAGAGATACTTGTCGCCCGTGATGTAACCCCGGGCGTCCTCGTACGACAGTGCGGAGCCCGGCACCATCGCCCGCTCGATGCGGCCGGAGAGCCGGCTGAAGTTCTCGTATGCACGGAGGTAGAACCAGGTGGTGTCGCGCTCCGTCGAGTCCGAAAAGTCCTGGATCAAGAGCGACGTGCCCGCCATGCGGCCGGGTCCCGTGAACACGTACAGCAGCCACGTCTCGTCGACGTCGCCGTCGACGAGCCCCCACAGTGACTTCGGCGGAGTCGGCGCGGTCGGGACCCGTGCCAACCGGCTGTGTTCCGGGTAGATCGTCTCGATGTTCATACGCAGGATACGCGGGGTACCGCGTCGCACGCGCTCCAGCCGCGTCATGAGCGCGGTGGCGTTCTGGTCCGGTGGTCCGCCGCAGTCGGGCGCGCCGGCGCGGACGGGCGAAGCGGCGAGCAGCGCGGCAACGCCGGCGGCAGCGAGCGCCGTGCCCACGGCGCGCCGGCAAGAGGCTCGGAGCAGCAGAGGAAGCAGCAGGAAGGTGCAGGCGAAGCAGGCCAGAACGGCGCTGGTGAGCAGCAGCCCCAAGCTGTGGTTGGGCTTCAGGCTCGACGCGACGAGGACGGAGAAGCCGGCGGAGAGCACGAGTGCGTTCCAGAACAGCGCGTTGCCCGCCTGCTCGAACGTCGCCCGGATCGCAGCCGCGTAGTCGCGGCCCAGCGCACGCTCGCGCTCGAAGCGGTGCAGGAAGTGGATGCCGAAATCGACCCCCACGCCCACGGCCAGGCTCGCGAACATGCTGGTCGCGATGCCGAGCGTCGCGCCCGAGTAGCCCATGACGCCCAGGAGGCCCGCGGTCGCCGTGGCCACCGGGATGACCGCGAGCAGTGCCCGAGCGCGCCGCTCGAAGACCAAGAGCAGCAACGCGACGGTGACGATGGCCCAGCCGATGGATCTCAGCTGGTTGCGCACGATCGATTCGACCAGCGCGGTCGCCACCGGGAGCTCGCCGCTGTAGTGGAAGCGGACGCCGCCGGCGCCGACGAGGGCCGGAAGCGCGCCATCGAGATGCTGGGTCAGCGCGCGGGCCGCTGCGTAGTCGGGACTGCGCACGTAGAGCCTCACCCGAACGGCCTCGTCGTCCGCCGACATCAGCCAGCCGAGACCGGCGCCGCCCTCCGAGAGCTCGGCGAGCGTGAACAGATCCCAGAGTCGATCGGGCGGCAGGGCGGAGAGGGGCGGCTGCGTGTCGAGCACTTCGGCGAGTTCTGTGAGCGTGTCGAGGTAGGTCTCGACACCGCCGACGCGGGGCCCGCTGCGCACCGCCTCGCCGACGCGCTCGACGATCCCGACGCCGAGCGGATCGCGGAAGAAGCCGGCCGGGGCCTCGAGGACGACGTCGAGCCGGTAGGAGCCCCAGAATGCGTCGTTGATGAGGCGTTCCGCTCGCACGAGTTCCGCATCGGGATCGAAGTTTTCCACCCAGGAGTCGCTGACGCGCAGCCGCGCCGTGCCGGGCAGGACGAGCGCCAGCGCCACCGCGCCGATTGCGAAGCACACGCCGGGGCGGCGCGCGGCGAAGGCGCCGAACGTGGTCTGCCAGCCCCGGCCGGCGCGCCTTCGTCTGGCCTCGAAGAGCGGCGCGGGCAGCAGTACGATGAGGGCTGGAATCAAGCTGAACGTGAGCCCCATCGCCACGAGGATGCCGAACGCCGCGAACAGGCCGAACTGCCGGAGCGGTTCGATCGAGGTGCTCGTGAAGGAGAGGAAGCCCGCCGCGGTCGTGAGTGAGGTGAGCACGATCGGCCGGCCCACCTCTCGAAGCGACGCCTCGACGCGCGCTCTCAGGCCCGCCCCTTCCGCATGCGCGGCCATGCGCTCGAGCAGGTGGATCTCATCGGTGATGCACATGGCCATCAGGACGACGGGCAGGATCGTCGACACCAGCGCGATCGGCGCTCCCGCCCAACCCATCGCGCCAAACGTCATGGCGAGGACGACGCCCGTCTCGATCAGCGGCACGAGGACTCCGCCCACGCTGCCGAGCATGGCGTAGAGGAGCACGACGACCACGGCGAGCATGAGCGGCACGAGGACGGCCAGGTCCCGGAGCACCTGGTCGCCCAGTGTGGTCTCGGCGAGCAGCGGCCCGCCGAGCACGAGTTCGAAGCGGGCGTTGCCGGCACGGCGCGCAAAGGCCTGCAACGTAACGACCGCTTCGCGCACGGCCGCGCTCTCGCTCAGCGGTAGGATGAACAGCGCACTCTGCCCATCGCGCGCCAACAGCAGGCCGTCGGCGAGCGGGTGGGAACGCGCCTCGGCGAGCAGCACCGCGAAGGCCGCGGGCTCATCCGGTATGCGGTCGACATACGCGCCGATCGACACCGCGCCGCGCTCGCGCTCGATGCGCGGCAGGCTCGCGATGGAGAGCAGACCGCTCGAGCGGAGCGGGCCGAGGCGGCGGAGCCGCGCGTCGACATCACGCAGGAAGCGCAGGCCCTCAGGCGATGCGAGCGGATGCTCCGCGGTGCGCGCGTGGGCGAGCAGCAGGAGCGTGCGCGGATCGCGGAAGCGCGCGCGGTCGTCGGCGTCCTGCAGGACGACGGGGTGATGCTCAGGTGTGAGCGCCGCGCCGTCGGTGCGAAGCTCGAGCCGAAGGGCGCCGAGCCCGAGCACGACTGTGAGTACGCCGCAGAGGAGGGCGGTGAGGTGCGGTCGGTCGAGCGATCGCCGTGCGAGCCAGGTCATGCAGTGTCCGCGCCGGCCCCCCACGACGTGAATCCCCTGGCCAACGGAAGCCAAGCCGCCGGCGAAGGTCGGAGGAGATGGGGCAATCTCCTAGCCCGAATCATTCATGAGCGCCCTGCTGCGGAAGGCAATAGCACCGCATTTTCGAGGCCTTCTCCCTGCGTCGATCCTCGACGGGCTGAAAGTACGTCTCCGGTCGACTTCGGTCCGAGGACCCCGAAACTGCAGCACTCTTGCCTCCCTCGCGACGGGCTTCATGAATAATCCGGGCTAGCTCGGCGCGCGCCGACGGTGCGCGATCCGGGCCGGCGGGCCGGCGAACAGCAAGACGGTCGCCAGCGCGAGCACGTTCTCCTTCAGCACGGGCACCTGGGCGATCACGGGATTCCCGGTCTGCACGCGCAGCGTCCGCGCGGTTGATCCACCCAGGTCATCGATCCGGCCACCCGGCGCCCCTGGAAGTCGATCGTGCAGGTGACATCGAAGGAGCTGTCGGCGGCGAAGCCACTCCCGGGAGGATCTCGCTCGCTTCCATCGAATGACCCTATTCGGCAGCAGCGCGGCGGACGCCCACGAGCAGCAGCGCGGCCGATCCGAGCAGCAGAGCCGCGAAGAGTGCGAGTCCCCAGCTGTTCACGCTGGGAACCTGTGGCAACGCTTCGCCCGTCCGCATCTGGATGGTCGCCTGCGTCGTTCCGGACAGGCCGTCGAGTGCGCTTCCAGCAGCGCCTTGAAACTGGATCGTGTAGGTGATGTCGAAGAAGCTGTCGACGTTGAACGTTCCGTTCCCGAGATCCGTCAGCGTCGTGTGGCCGGGGCTGCCG
>JBHHVG010000331.1:0-4213 GCA_046754165.1 Myxococcota bacterium | reverse complement strand
GTAGTAGCTCATGGACGTCCGCCCGCCGCCGACGGTGTCGATGGGCGCGTGCGAGAAGCCCGGCAGCTTGGTGTCGACCATCAGGATCGAAATGCCCTTGTGCTTGCGCGCGTGCGGATCCGTCCTGCACGCCAGCCAGATGTAGTCGGCGTGGGCGGCGCCGCTGGTGAAGATCTTGGTGCCGTTCACCAGGAAGTGGTCTCCCGTGCGTATGGCCCGGGTGGTCAGCGAGGCGAGGTCGGTGCCCGCCTCGGGCTCGGTGTAGCCGATGGCGAAGTGGATCTCGCCCGCGAGGATGCCGGGCAGAAATCGCCGCTTCTGGGCTTCCGAGCCCTTCTCCATCAGGGTCGGCCCGACCGTGTTCAGCGTGACGAACGGCAGCGGACAGCCCGCCATGCGGGCCTCCTCGAACCAGATCTGCTGTTCGATGGCCGTACGGCCCTGACCGCCCCACGCGACGGGCCAGCCGACCCCCAGCCAGCCGTCGGTGCCCATCTGCCGAACGAGATCCCGATAGGCCGGCCCGCCTTCCAGCCCGACCAGCTCCGCCCGCAGCTGCGGGGTCATGAGATCCTCGAAATACGCGCGCAGCTCCCGGCGCAGGGCTTTCTGCTCTTCGGTGTGGTCGATGAACACGGGAGGCGCAGTCTATCGAAGTTCCCGCGGTTCAACCTCTCCCTGCCGGCGGCCGATAACGATCCCCAGGAACGGGGGTTCGTACCTGGATCGATCCCGGCGCCCTCGCAGCGGTCTATCTTCCCGCCACGAGACGCGCCCCAGGATTTCCGGTTGCATAGGCCGCCCCGAGGTGGGATCCGTTCCGGGTCCTGGCCGGAGACGGGTCGCGGCGGCGCGAAGTTCGCAGGCTGACTGGCTGGAAGTTGTTCGAGTGGCTGCATCGCGTCGGCCGGGCCCCGTTGCTCTGGCCGGGACCTCCCTCATCGCATCGGGCGGTGGGGTTGGCTTCCGACCGCTTCACCGGAGGCGCTTCAAGGCCCTCGCGATGATCCGGTGGGCTGCCGTGCCGAGGGGCAGCTTCTGCTGCCGCGCGAACTTCTTCAGCGCCTTCAACTCGTCGTTGCTCAACATCGCCACGACGCGATTGATGCGCGCACCCGGCGACGGCCCCGTGCCTGTTCCCGGCGGTCTCCCGGCGCCCGGACGGCGACCGCCCCATCCCGATTTCGACTTCTTGCTCTTCTTCTTGGCTGCCATCCGTTCCGTATCCGTGCTCGATCTCGTTGATTCTGCCCGCGAGGGCCTCGTTCTCTTCGCCGAGCCGTTCGGCGAAGCCTTCAGGGGTCGTCGGGCCGTGTCGACCTTGGAAATCGGCGCGATGGATTCGCTGGCGGGAATCCCGGCTTCGGCGCCCGTCGTCAGCGCGAGCGACCCCTGACTCTAGATGTAGCAGACACGACGGGGTTTCGGACTCGGGAGGACCGGGGGGGGATCTGTTGGATCTTCGCCGTATTCCGACAGGGGATCGGCGGTGTGGCCATTGCCCTGCGCCCGCGCGCGCCGGGCCGTCAGGAATTCGTGACGGCCTTGATGGCGGCCAGCAGCAGGATGCCGGCTGAGACGGCCGAGAAGTGCCCGAGATTGGTGCCGATTCGATGGTGTTTGTTCACCTCCGGAACCAGGTCCGAAGCGGCGATGTAGAGGAAGTTCCCGGCAGCGAAGGGGACGAGGAAGGAAACGTCGACCTGTACGGAAGCCGCATACGCAAAGATCCCCCCGACGAGGAAGGTCAGCGACGAGGCGACGCCGACGACCAGCGCCCGCGTCCGCGACCAGCCGCTGTGGAGCAGGACGCCGTACTTCCCGAGCTCCTGGGGCACCTCGTGGGCGGCCGCGACGATCCACGTCGTGATTCCGAGCGAAGCGTCGACGAGGAAGGCGCCGGCGACGGCGACGCCGCCGAGAAAATTGTGCAGCCCGTCGCCGAGGACCATCAGATGGCTGAGCGTGGCTCCGCCTCCATGGGAATCCCCGTGCCAGTGGTGCCAGTGCAGGAACTGCTCGAGCGCGAAGAACGACGCGAAGCCGGCCAGGACCCAGGCGTAGATGCCCGAGCTTCCGGCCGAGCGGCCGACGGCTTCGGGGATCATGTGCAAGAAGGCGCCGCCCATCAGCGAGCCGGCCGAGAACGCGACCAGGGGCAGGATCAGGCGCTCGCGGGTTCTCTTGCGGAGCGCCATCGTGACGGCGCCGAAGAGCGCGATCGCGCTCATTCCCAAGCCGCTGACGACGATCCAGGCGAGGGCTCCCATTCAGTCGACCCTCCGGCCGCCCCGACGACCTCCCGCTGCGACGCGTGGCGCCGCGGTTCTCGGCGCAACCACCTTCGCCCGCACCGTTCCCTGCCCGCCGCCCCCTGCCATCAGGCCGGCGAGCATAGTCGATCCCGCTGGGTACCCGGGGTCTCGCGACGAGGGATCGCGAATCATGCGGGCTAGAGTCCTCCGCATGGCGAAGACCCTCGTGTTCATCAGCGGAGCGTCGAGCGGGATCGGCCGCGCCCTCGCCGAGAGCGTGCCGTTCGAGGCGCCGCGGATCATCGACATCTCTCGCCGCGGGGGCGCCGACGGCTGCGAACACTTCGCCGCCGATCTCGCCGATTCTGCCGGCTGGCCGCGTGTGGCGGGGCTCTTCGCAGCCGAGATGGCGGGCTTCGCCGGCGAGCGGGTGATCTTCGTGCATTCGGCCGGCACCCTCGAGCCCATGGGATTCGCCGGCGAGGTAGACGCGGCCGGCTACGCCCGCAACGTCGTGCTCAACAGCGCGGCCCCGCAGGTGCTGGGCGACGCGTTCCTTCGCGCTCTCGGACGAATCGAGGCGGCCGGCGTCCTCATCATGATCACCTCCGGAGCCGCGCAGAACGTCTACGAGGGTTGGACGTCGTACGGCGCGGGCAAGGCCGCGGTCGACCAGTGGGTTCGCACCGCGGGCGTCGAGCAGGTGCGGCGGGGCGGGCGCTGCCGCATCCTGTCGGTGGCGCCGGGAGTCGTGGCGACGGCGATGCAGGAGCAGATCCGCAGGATGTCCGAGCACGCCTTTCCAGAGATCGCGAAGTTCGTGGAGCTGCACGAGTCTGGCGAGCTGCGCGACGCCGCGACCGTCGCCCGAGAGATCTGGCAGCTTCTCGAGCGCGATCTTCCCAACGGCGCCGTGATCGACCTGCGGGACGCGGTCGAGAGCTAGGCCGCGATCGATGGCAGACATCGTCCCGGTGCTGCGCGAACGCCTGGGAGCGGCGGTGCGGACCGAGCCGGAGATCCTCGCAGCGCATCGCCGGGACACCTGGGTGCTGTCCGACCTCGACGACCTCGACGGCCGCGCGGGTCCGCTGCCGGTGGCGGTGGTCGAGGCCCGTTCGACCGACGACGTGTCTCACGTGCTGCGGTCTTGCCGCGCGTCCCGCACGCCCGTCGTTCCCTACGGCGGCGGCTCCGGGGTGTGTGGTGGCGTTCTGACCCCGGCGGGCGCCGTGGTGCTGTCGACCGCGGGCATGACGGGTCTCGTGAATCTCGACGAGCTCGATCTCATCGCCACCTTCCGCGCCGGAACCGGCGGCATGGACGCGGAGCGGGCCGTGCAGCGCGCGGGGCTGACGATCGGACACTGGCCGCAGTCCATCGAGCTCTCGACCGTTGGCGGATGGGTGGCGACGCGCGCCTCCGGACAGTTCTCGACGGCCTACGGCAACGTCGAGGATTTCCTGCTCGACCTCGAGGCGGTGCTCCCCGACGGAACGGTGGTCCGAACGCGCCGGACTCCGCGGGCTTCGGCGGGGCCGGATCTGCGACAGCTCTTCCTGGGCAGCGAGGGGACGCTCGGTGTCATCACCGAGGTGACCTTCTCGCTGCGGCCGCAGCCCGAAGCGAGCGAAGGCCAGGCCTTCCACTTCCCCGACCTGGGCTCTGGCATGGATTCGATCCGGAACGTCCTTCGCGACGGTTGGCGGCCGCCGGTGGTGCGCCTCTACGACGCGCGCGAGTCCGAGCGGCACTTTCCGGACACGTGTCCCGGCGGGCGCGCCATGTTGATCCTGCTGCACGAGGGTCCCGAGGGCCTGGTGGCCGCCCAGCGTTCGGCGGTGGCGGTGCTGTGCCGGAACGCCGGTGGTGTCGACGCGGACGCGGCCTCGGTCGATCGCTGGCTCGACAAGCGCAACGAGGTCCCGGATTTTCGTCCCTTCCTCGAGAAGGGGGTC
>JBHHVG010000330.1:0-4224 GCA_046754165.1 Myxococcota bacterium | reverse complement strand
CTCGTAGGGATCCGCGGCGCGACCTTCGGGTGGGTGTGGGCCGGGCCGGTCGTCGGGCAGACCCTCGCCTACCTCGGCGCCGCGGTCTACAAGGTCGAGTCCCGCGCGCGCGTCGACATGACCCGCAACCTGCCGCCCTTCGCCGAGGGCCGGGCCAGCCCCGACCGCAGCCTGTCGAACCACGCCTGCTGGGGCGGCAACGGCAGTGTCAGCCTCAACCTGAAGAAGCCCGAAGCAGTGGAGCTGGCGCGCCAGCTCGTCTCCGAGAGCGAGGTCGTCATCGAGAACTTCGGCCCCGGCGTGATGGAGGGGTTCGGCCTCGGTTACGACGCGTTGCGCGCGATCAAGCAAGACCTGGTGATGTTCTCCATGCCCGCCGCCGGGCTCGACGGGCCGCTCAAGGACGTTCGCACCTACGGCCTGAGCCTCACGAGCATGACGGGTCTCGACAGTCTCACCGGCTACGCGGGCGGTGGACCCATCCCCGTCGAGAACGCGTTCTCGGATCCGTTCAACGGCATCATGGGGGCCTACGCCATCCTCGTCGCGCTTCAGCACCGCGCGCGCACCGGGCTGGGGCAGCACATCGACTACTCGCAGCAGGAAGCCGTCATGCAGATGGTCGGCCCGGCCTTCATGGACTACCAGCTGAACGGCCGGGTCGCCGGGCCGATGGGCAACGCGCACCCACTGGGCGCGGCCGCGCCCCACGGCGTCTTTCCCTGTGCCGGAGACGATCGCTGGATCAGCCTCGCCGTCTCGAGCGAGGACGCGTGGCGAGGACTCGTGAAGGTCCTGGGTGCGCCGGAGTGGGCGGCCGCGCCGGAGTTCGCGAGCCGCGAACAACGCGTCGCGAACGCCTCTGCCCTCTACGAACGCCTGGCCGCGTGGACGGCGGGCTTCGACGAGAGCGATCTCGTGACCCGCCTCCAGGACGCGGGCGTCGCTGCGGCGCCGGTGCTGGGTGTGGCGGACCTGCTCGGAAACGCCCACTTCCGCGCCCGGGGCACCTTCGTCGAGGTCGACCACCCGCAAGGCTTCCGCGAGACGATCTACGGCGCCTACGTCAAGACGAGCCGCACCGAGCCGCGCGTCTGTCCGGGCCCCGCCATCGGTCAGGACAACGACTACGTCTTCCGGGAGCTGCTCGGCCTCGACGAGGCGCGTTACCGCGAGCTCGTCGAGCGCGAGGTGATCTACTAGGGCGCTGAGTCAGTCGTTCGCGGTCGCGTCGAGTGGCCCGCAGATGGTCGCGGGTGAAGGTGAACTCCCGATTCAGGACACCAGCGCGGCGCCT
This sequence comes from Myxococcota bacterium, assembly GCA_046754165.1. Taxonomy (GTDB): domain Bacteria; phylum Myxococcota_A; class UBA9160; order UBA9160; family SMWR01; genus JAFDEI01. The sequence goes on along the minus strand of JBHHVG010000330.1, from coordinate 2,927 downwards.
ATCGCCTGGCGGCCCGCCGCACCCGACGCAGCGTCGCCTGCACGTCGCGGCGCGCCTTTGCGGACATCGCGCGCCACTCTTTCTGGCCGCGTGCCTCGAGGGCGCCGAGCTGACGGCTGGCGTCGCGCACGATCCGCGTGAGGCTGCGGCGCGTCGACCGGCCCGCCGTCTCGATCTGTCTCTCGATGGCCCCGAGGTCGCGCTGGAGCTGGCGAGAGAAGGCGGCGAGCGACTTGGGAAGCTCGCTGCCGAGCAGTCCCGCGACGCCGCGGGCGCGCGGCGTCTTCTTGCGCGCGGTCTTCTTCTTCGCTGTCTTCTTCTTGGCGGTCTTGGTGCGAGCGGTCTTCTTGGCAGCCATCGCGTAGCCTCCTCCTTCTTCGAACGGCGGGCGCGCGCTGCCTGCCCGCCACACGTCCGAAGGTACCACCCTCTCCGGGCAATGTAGAGTTAGCGCCCGGTGAACTTCGGGGGCCGCTTCTCGGCGAAGGCGCGCGGCCCTTCGACGGCGTCCTCCGACGCCAGCACCCGGGCGCCGAGCGCCTTCTCCATCACGAAGGCCGATTCGAGGGCGAGGGAGCGAACGGCGATCTCCTTGGCGGTCTTCATGGCCAGCGGACCGTTGCGGCACATCTTCTCGGCGAGACCGAGGGCTGTTGGCATCAGCTCGTCGGCGGGCACGACTTCGTTCACGAGGCCCACTTCGTAGGCCCGCTTCGCGTCGATGGTCTGACCGGTCAGCAGAAGCTGCATCGCGATGGCCCAGGGGATCTGCCTCGGCAGCCGGATGTGGCTGCCGCCGAGGGGCACCAGGCCCCAGCGCACCTCGCCGAGGCCGAAGGTCGCGTGCTCCGCCGCGATGCGCAGGTCGGTGCCTAGCATCATTTCCATGCCGCCGGCGATACAGAAGCCGTTCACGGCACAGATCACGGGCTTGAAGACGTCCGAGAACTGGCGCTTGGTCGAGTCGTCGAAGCCGAGGGTGTCGCCCCCGGTCAGCATCGGGGCGGCTTCCACGAGGTCGAGGCCCGACGAGAAGGCCTTGCTGCCAGCGGCGGTCAGGATCGCGACCCAGCCGTCCGGATCCGCGTCGAACTCGGCAAAGGCCTCCTCGATCCCCAACAGCATCTCGACCGTCAGCGAGTTCAGGGCGTCCGGGCGGTTGATGGTGATGACGGTGACGTGGTCGCGTCTTTCGGTGAGGATCGTCGAGGGAATGGCCACGGCGTTGCTCCTGTAGGTTCGCGTATCGCTTCAGCGTTCGGCGCGGCGGAAGAACGGCAGCGACACCTCGGGGGTCACGGACTCGAAGCCGACCTCGACGGGCAGGTCGATCTCGAGATCGGCGGGAGCCACGCCCTCGACCCGGGAGAGGAGGCGCACGCCTTCGTCCATCTCGACGATGACGGGAGCGTAGGGGGTGTCGTGTTCGAACGCCGGGTGCAGGGCCCGGCCGACGACGGTCCACGAGTAGACGACCCCTCGCCCGGAAGAGAGGGCCCACTCCCATTGCCACGAGCCGCACCCGGCGCACATGTCGCGCGGGACGTGCCGCCAGGAGCCGCAGTCGCGGCAGCGCTGGAAGCGCAGCTCTCCGCGCCGGCAGAAGCCGTAGAACTCCCCGGTGAGCCCTTCGAGCTCGGGCAACGGCTTTGCGATGGCTTCTCGGGGCTCGCTCATGCCCGCATCACCGCGACAGGACGGCGATGCTGCCGTCCCCGAAGTCGCCCCAGCCAGTGACGACACCGATCTCCGCGCCGGCCACCTGCCGATCGCCCGCCTCGCGGCGAAGCTGGCGCACCGCCTCGACGATGTGGTTGAGGCCGAGCACGTGGGCCTCCGAGAGCAGACCGCCGTGGGTATTGACGGGAAGCTCCCCGCCCAGCTCGATGCGCCCGCCCTCGACGAAGGCGCCGCCCTCTCCGCGCTTGCAGAAGCCCGTCTCCTCGAGCTGCTGCAAGACCTCGAAGGTGAAGCAGTCGTAGATCTGGGCGAAGTCGACGTCCGCGGGAGTGACGCCGGCCGCGGCGAAGGCCTCGGGCGCCGCCAGGGTCAGACCGGTGCGAAACATGTCCCTGCGGTTGGTGATCTCGTCCGCCGGATAGGGCTGCCCGGCTGCGGCACCCAGGATCGAGACCGGGTGTCTGCCGAGGTCGAGCGCGCGCTCCGCCGTGGTGACGATCACGGCTGCGGCACCGTCGGTCTCGATGCAGCAGTCGAACAAGCGGTACGGGTCCGCCAGCATGGGCGAGGCCAGATAATCATCCATCGTCATGGGCTTGCCGCACATGACGGCTCTCTCGTTCATCTGGGCGTGTCTGCGCATGGCGATGGCGATGGCGCCGAGCTGCTCGGGCTTCGTGCCGTACTCGTGCATGTGCCGGCGAGCCATCACAGCGTACCACTGGGGCGGGGCCGTGAAGCCGAAGGGTAGATAGTAGTCGCGGGCGATGGCGCCGCCGGGAAACGACGACGCGTCTTGCGACACGGTCTGTTGCACGCGCGTGCCCGAGTAGCCGTTCCAGCCGCCCGGGATCAACACGCTGCTGGCGGCGCCGGTGGCGATCGCCGCGGCGGCGTCCCGCAGTGCGGCCACCGGAGCGGCGCCGCCCATGGGGATGATCGACGAGAAGCGCAGGTTCTCGCAGCCCAGATTGGCGGCGAAGGCCTCGGAGTGGCCGAGGTTCGGAAAGGGCATGATGCCATCGATCTGTCGGCCCGTGAGGCCCGCGTCGGCGAGGGCGCGCGACGCGGCCTGGAGCTGGAGGGCGAGGGGGCTCACGCCCGAGCCGGGCTTGCGCATGTAGGCGGTCTCGCCGATGCCGACGATGCAGGCCCCGTCTCTCACGCTGGCGACACCCCGTGTGGCGCGCGACGCCGGTGCGGCGCACCGGCCGGGGCGGCAATTCGAGCGACGGGCGAGACACGTC
>JBHHVG010000329.1:0-4250 GCA_046754165.1 Myxococcota bacterium | reverse complement strand
ACCTCGTCGGCCCAGCGCGCCCAGAGGCCGTCGTCGGCGGCGAGGGCCGCCTGCGGCAGAGCCGCGAGCAGACCGAAGATGGCGATCCCGGCAGCGAGCGAGCGGGCGATGGAGGGGCGTTTGCTGGGCATTCGTCTCGCCTTTCCTGGCGTTGCCACGGGGGGCACAGGCTCAGAGTGCCTCAGCTGGGCGCGGCAATCCAGCACTTTCGTCGGCGGCCGCGCTCCGGAAGGCCGCGAAGGAACTCTCGAGGGCCAGGCTCCGAGAGAGGACGCGCAGCGGCGACCTCCACACCGGAGAGAGGAGAAGAACGCGAGCGGGGACGCTGAGTTGCGCGCGCGCGACGGCCTCCGCCACCACGACGACGCGCGCGGCGCTCGTGTTAACGTGGCGGTGATGGGCTCGCGAGAATGCAACGGTGCCCGTGCTGCATCTGGGCGTTCTCCGGGCGCAGGCTCCGCAGCATTCGTCGATCCCTCGCGCCTCGCGTTCGCCGTGGCGCTCATCTTTCTCACGCTGCTCTTCAAACACATCTCCTACCCGCTGATCTGGCACGACGAGTCCGACACGGTGATGTTCGCGCAGCGGGTGGTCGAGTACGGCTATCCGAAGGTCCACGCGGACAAGAACGTGGTCTACGGGCTGCGGCTGACCCAGGACCGCCGCATCGACACGGGCCTGGACGCCTATACCGGTGCGCCCTGGGGCTACTACTACTTCGGGGCCATCGGCGTCGCGCTGGCCGCTGGCTTCGACGACGTCTACACCAAGACAGCGCTGCTGCGCCTGCCGTTCGCGGCAATCGGGGCCGCCGGGCTGCTGGTGCTGCTGCTCGGGGTCCTCGATGCCGTCTCCGCCGAGCCGCGCCGCCGCGCCGCGTTCGCGATCGCCTTCTGGTCGCTGTCGGCGTACTCGGTCGCGTTGATCCTGCATCTTCGAGAAGCGCGCTACTACGGACTCTTCACCTTCCTGACCTGCGCGCTGCTGGCGGTCTATCTCCGGTACCACGTCCATCGGAAGGGCACGTTCGGCGCCTACGCCGCACTCCTCACGCTGCTGCTCTTCGGCGTATTCAACACCTTCTATCCGGCCTACCCGGTCTTCCTGGCGGCGATGGGCCTCCACCAGCTCGGCGGGGCCGTCGCGGGCCGCGAAGCGGCCCCAGCGCGCCGCGACGGCTTCCTTCGCGGCGTCTTCCCGTTGGCTCTCTCCCTCCTTCTCGTGCTTCCGCTGCTCTTCTACTTCGATTTCCTGATTCAGGTCCGCGATTGGACGGAGGCCGAGAGCGGTTCGCTGCAGCGATACGCCTCGCACATCGACATCGTTCTGAGAAACCTGCTGCGCTATGAATTTCTCGCGCCCGCCCTCGTGGCGAGGTTGGGCGTCGTGCTGCTGCGGGCGCTGCGCCCGGCGCGCTCGGTTTCGGCGCACGAGCTGCAACGGCGCCAGCTATCGGCCTTCCTGGCGCTGTTCATTGCGGTCTATGCGGTAATCGTCTCAACAGCGCACGTCGTCTGGGACCGCTACTTCATCGCTCTCAGCCCCGTCGTCACGGTCCTGTTCCTGCTGGACGCCACGACGTTGTGGGAATGGCTTCGGGATCCCTCCTTCGGTCGCCGGCGCAGCGCTCGGGCGATGGCGGCGATCGTCGCGGCGTGCTTTGTGGCGAGCTGCTGGATCCGAGCTCCGGAGTTCCGCGATCGCCTCTACGAGATCACCCATCCCTATCGGGGCCCCCTCGACTTCGTGATTCCTTACCTGAAGGAGAAGTACTCGAAGCCGGAGGATCTCGTGATCGCGACGAACTACGAGGATCCGGTGTTCATGTACTACCTGGGCAGCCGGGTCACCGTCGGCTACTACGGTGCGAATCTCGAATGGGACATGCAGTACCAGCCCGACGTGATCGTCCCCCGCCCCTGGAAGAGGCACCGCCGGATGCTCCGACAGCTGGCGGCGCGCGCCGAGTACGAACACGTCGTCTTTCCGGTCAAGGACCAGCGAACCAACAACACTCCCGGGCTGTCAGCGCTCAATCCCGGTGAGGTCTCGCATCGCTTCCGGACGCTCCTGGCAGAGAAGGGCGAGCGGAAGCTCGCGATCCTGGTACGTCCGATCGGGTCTCGGTGACGGGCCAGCCGCTCGATGGTCGCGACGATCTCCCTGCCGTCGGCGGTGCTCAGGAGCCCAGCCGCGCTCCAGCCGGTCCGGCCAGCCGGTCGGAAGAGAGCTGCTCCGCCGTCAGGCCGAGCGCCCGCAGGTCTTCGGGAAGCGAGCCCCCGACGATCAGCCCTGCCGCCGCGCGAGCTGCTGCGGGGGACGTCATGATGCCGAAACCGCCCTGACCAGCGAGCCAGAAGAAACCCGCGCGCTCCGAGTCCATCCCGATCACTGGAGATCGGTCGGCGACGAAGCTCCTCAAGCCCGCCCAGCGCCGGCGGATGTGCCGGATCTCGACGGTGGTGGCGCGATGCACGCAGTCGGCCGCCAGCGCCACGTCGATGTCCTCCGCGCCCGCATCGCAGGGCCTCGAAGGAGTCTCATCGCACGGCGACGCCAGGATCTGGCCGCCCTCGGGCTTGAAGTAGAAGTCCTCGTCGGCATCCATCACGCAGGGCCAGGATCGAATGTCACAACCCGCCGGCGGATCGAACGTGATCGCCGTGCGCCGAAGCGGCCGGAGCCCGATGGGCCTTGCTCCCGCCAGGCGCCCCAGCAGATCGCACCACGCGCCCGCGGCGTTGACCACGACCGCCGCACGGTAGGTCCGACCTCCGGCGGCGACCTCCCAGATGCCTCCGTTGCGTTCGATTCGCGTGACCTCCGCCTTGGTCCACAGCTCTCCGCCGCGCCGCCGGAAACCGCGAAGAAAGGCGTCGAGCAGGCCGGCGACGTCGATGTGCATGGCACTCGGCTCCACGACGGCACCGGCGACGTAGTCCTCGCGCAGCGCCGGACACAGCTCCCGCGCCGAGGCAACGTCGACCTCGCGCAGATCCGCACCGGCCTCCCGCCCTTTGGCGAGCGCCGCGGCCAGGCTGGCGCGCTGGTCGTCACGGCCGATCCAGAGCACCGGCTTCGGCGTCACCAGCGGGAAGTCGGCGAACCCGTCGGGCGGCTGCTCGAGGAAGCCCCGACCAGCCCGAGTGAGCTTGCCGACGATGGGTCCGCCGTAGCTGTCCACCAGGAATGCGGCGGAGCGCCCTGTCGTGTGGTGGCCGGGAAGCGTCTCCCGCTCCAGCAACGCCACGGAACCGTGTCGCTGCAGCTCGTACGCCGCGGACGCGCCGGCGATTCCGGCGCCGATGACGATGAAATCGTGGCCACTCACTTTCGGTTTTCGCGCGCGCTCGAGACAGTCACCTTCCCGATCTCGCCACAGTCGCGAAAGCAGTCTTCGCCCGGGATTCCGCCGATGTCCTCTTCGCCATGTCCCCGGTGCAGCCGCTCCTCGAATATCGTTGGGACCTCTTCCAGCGCGAGCTGTCCCATCTTCACGTCGCCGCAACCGGGAGGATACCCGGCCCGCGCGCGGGAAGGCCGGGGCGGAGATCCGGAAGCACTCAGATCTTGTAGACCGCCCGGATGGCCTTCTCGAGCAACGAAGAGGGAAGCACGCGCCGCGCGGTGACGCCGAGCCTCTGGGCCAAGCCGCCCACCGGGTAGCGATTGCGCGGAGACGGGTCGGCGAGGATCTTCGCCAGGAGCACCGCAATCTGGCGGGGGTCGGCGCCATTCTGCTCGTCTCGCTCCATCACGCCCACGGCGAGCTCACACCGCTTGCGATAGGCAGAGCCCTCTCTGCTCCCGGTCGAGAAGACGCGACTCTGCGTGAATCCAGTCTTGAAGTCACCGGGCTCGAGCAGCGTCACGTGAACGCCGAAAGGCCGAAGCTCCATGCGCAGCGCGTCCGAGATGGACTCGAGAGCGTACTTCGACGCCGAGTAGAAGCCCTGGAACGGGATCGTGACGAGCCCTGCAAGCGAGCTGACGTTGACGATGAGGCCCGATCCCTGCGCCCGGAGGGCCGGCAGGACCGCGCGACAGACCCGCAGCACTCCGAAGAAGTTGGTCTCGAAGAGCGCGCGCGCCTCCTCGACCGACGTGTCCTCGACCGCACCAGCCAGACCCACGCCCGCGTTGTTCACGACGACGTCGATCCGGCCTTCCCGCTTCGATACGAAGTCGACGGCCCTCTGCACGGAGTCGTCGTCGCAGCGGCCCTGGCTCTGGCCTGATTGGGCCTCTCC
>JBHHVG010000328.1:0-4268 GCA_046754165.1 Myxococcota bacterium | reverse complement strand
TTGGCCGGCCCGATGCCGTGGACCTCCTCGAGCTCGGCCAGGGTCCGGGGCCGCAGCCGGGCGATGTCGCGCAGGGAGCGATCCGTGGCGACGACGTACGGCGGGACGGACTGCTGGCGTGCAACCCCGAGACGGTGTCGGCGCAGGGCCTCGAACAGCGCGGTTCCGGCGCCCTCCAGGTCGTCGTCGGGCTCGCGAGAACGCCGGCGTCCCCCGCTGCGTCCGGGCGGAGCCGGAAAGCGGGAATCGGGCGGGAGCAGCAGTCGCGCGGGACGCTCGCCTCGCATCACGGCGGCGCCCGACTCCGTGAGGACGACCACCGGGCGGTCTCCGCCGCGGAAGTCGACCCAGCCCGCGGTGACGCAGCGGCGCAGCAGGCGCAGCAGCCACTCTTCGTGGCGGTCGGCGAGGACGCCGAATGTGGGGGTGCGGTCGAGGCCGGACCCGGACAGGCGGGGGTCGCGATCGCCGTGCAGCAGCTTGGCCGCCGCCGCCATCCCGAATCGCTCGTGCACGCGGGCGACGGCGGAGAGTGCCTTGCGCACCGTCTCGGCCACCCGCCCGGGATCCGCCTCGTCGCCAGCGACCAGATCCCGGCAGACGTCGCAGCGGCCGCAGCCCTCGAGAGTCTCCGCCTCATCGCCGAAATAGCGGAGGATCGCGTCGTGCCGGCAGCTCCCCCCCTCCGCCCAGCGCATCAGCTCGAGGAAGCAACCCCACTTGTGCCGGATCAGCTGCTCATCCGCCGGTCCGCCGCCGAAATCGCTCTCGATCAGGTGTCGGCGCAGCGGCATGTCTCCGGCATTCACGAGCAACAAGCCCTCGGCGTCTGCACCGTCGCGTCCGGCGCGACCGACCTCCTGGTAATAGGCTTCGATCGATCCGGGCGGCGCCAGGTGGATCACGGCGCGTACGTCCGCCCGATCGATGCCCATGCCAAAGGCGTTCGTCGCGGCCACGACCTCGGTATCTCCACTCGCGAATGCGGCGTGGATTGTTTCGCGCTCGTGACCCGGTAGCCCCGCGTGGTAGGCGGCCGCACCCCAGCCGACGGCGCGCAGCCTCTCCGCCTCCTCGCTGCTCGCCTTTCTCGTGGGCGCGTAGACGATCGCCGCCCCGCGGCCCGCTCCGGGCCGACCCAGGCAACGCGCGAGCAGGGCTTCGACGCTGCGTTCGCGCTCGCGCTTGCCGTTCACCTCTCGGACGCTGAGAGCGAGGTTGGGGCGCGCGAAGCCGTGCAGGATCTGGGGCGTGTCCGGGTCCATTCCGAGGCGCTCGAGGATCTCGTCTCGCACGACCGGTGTCGCCGTGGCTGTGCAGGCGAGCGTACGGGCGCCCGGGAGCTCGCCGAGGAGCTCGCCGATCTGGAGATAGTCGGGGCGGAAGTCGTGCCCCCATTGGCTGATGCAGTGGGCTTCGTCGACGGCGACGAGGGGACAGTCGAGGTCGCGCAACAGCGATCGAAAGCCCGGAAAGGCGAGGCGCTCGGGCGCGGCGTAGACGAGCTTGTACGCGCCGCGCCCCACACCACCCATGCGGCGCCGCAGCTCGCCCGCCTGAAGGGTCGAGGCCAGGTACGTCGCGGCCACGCCACGGTCTGCAAGAGCCTGGACCTGGTCCTGCATCAGCGAGATCAACGGCGACACGACGAGGGTGGTGCCGTCGAGGAGGCTCCCGGGGAGCTGATAGATCAGGCTCTTGCCGCCCCCGGTCGGCGCCACGAAGAGCAGCTGGCCGCAGTCGAGCAGGGTGCGAATGGCCTCGCGTTGGCCGGGGCGAAAGCGCTCGAACCCGAGGCTGCGCAGGCCGCCGTCGATCTGGGAATCGTCGAGTACGTCCCGACGACCGGAGCCCACCACGGGCCGGAACCGCTGCTGCGGAGTGCTCGACATCGTTTCTCGCTCGGGACCGCAGGCGGAGGGGGACGCGAAGCTAGCACGCGGGCCCGGGTCCCGGCCAAGGTCTCCGGCCGCGCGGAGCGAATTCCGCGTGCCAGAGACCGAGGCGCCTACTCGTAGTGGATGCCGTATCCCGCTGCCTGCTTCTCGATCGTCTCCATCACCCGCGAGTCGAAGCCGCCCGCCTCGCCCGCCTCGGCGCGTCGTTTCCGGCCCGCTCGCAGGTGCGCGTCGCGCTGTCGACTCAGCTCGTCGATGCGAGCCTGGATCTGCGCGCGGGCCTCGAGCTTGCGCTGCACGTAGGCCTTCTTCTCGCGGGCGTCGAATCCACGCATCGCCGCGGGAAGATCGGCGTCGTCGATCTCGTCTGCCGAGACCAGTCCGTCCTTCACCGCATCGATCAGATCCCGCCGCCCCGAGTTCGCGCGACCGCCCTGCTTCGACAGGTAGCCGAGGCGAGACGCTGCCACCGCGGGAGACGCGGCCTTGGCGGCGATGATCTTGCGTTCGATCTCCGAGACGCTGGTCCGGTCTCCGTAGGCGACGACGGTATCGACCAGCTCTCGGCTCAACTCCGCCAGCGGTGCATCCATCGGAGTGGCGAGCGCCACCATGCCACCGTTCTGTTCGATCGCGGCGAACTCGCCCGAGCCGCGCCGCGCGATGTCGCGCCACACCACCGCGGTCCCGGCCATCGAGCCGCATTGGATGGTGTTGATCGCGATTCCCCGTGAGCGGGCGATCTCCGCCGTCTTCTCGTACGGGACGTCGTCCTGGTAGTCCATGTGCGGCGGCGCGTCGCCCACGAGGAACAAGACCTTGTACACCTCCTGGCCGGGGTCCCAGCTCATACGGGCGACTGCCTCGTGGAGCGCCTGGTTCACGGACTCCGGCCCGTCTCCGCCGCCACCCGTGCGGAAGGCACTCAGGTGCTGGTAGACCGCGTCGATGTCGTCGGTCAGGTCGTAGCTGCGCGTGACGTAGTCGTCGCCCCGGTCGCGATAGCCCAGCAGACCGACGCGAATGCGCGGCGAGGGCTGACCATCCGCCATGGAGCTGGTCAGGGACCAGATGCGCTCCTTGGCGCCTTCGATCAGTCCGCTCATGGAGCCGGTGGTGTCCAGCACGAAGACGACGTCGATGCGCGGTCGCTCGGCCGCTCTAGGTAGCGCAGACGTCGCCTGGGCACCGGTCTGAATCGTGCCTGCGGGTTTTCGGGCCTCGGCGACGACCGCGGTCGCGGCGGCCAGGATCGCGAGCACGGCCACGCGGCGGCCGATGGTTCGGGGATGACGGATGCTCATGTCGGTTCTCCTCGATCGCGATCGCGGCCGACCGGCCGGCGCCGCGCTTTGCGGTTCACGTCGAGACTACGAAGCAACCCGCCGCGACGCTGTAAATTCGCGGTAAAGGCAGGTGTCGATGCATGAGGATTCTGTTACACGATGGGCGGGCGCTGGACGATGAGAGTCAACAGATGATTCACGGGCATCTCGATCCGGACTTCGCGGAGGTAGCGAAGGTCTTCCGATCGCTCATTCCCCGCTCCGGGGCGGGTGGCGCGGCCGTCTGCGTCTATCACCGCGGCGAGGTCGTGGTCGACCTCTGGGGGGGTACCCGCGACGACCGCGGAAGCCCGTGGGAAAGCGACACGATTTCTCTGTCGTACTCGACGACCAAGGGCGTGGCCTCGACGCTGCTGCACCTGCTGGTCGACCGCGGTCTGGTCGATTACGACGCGCCGGTGTCCACCTACTGGCCCGAGTTCGCAGACGCCGGCAAGGAGTCGGTGACGGTGCGGCATCTACTGAGCCACCAGGCGGGTCTCTACGACATCCGTCGTCTGGTCGACGGCGCCCACCGCATGCTCGACTGGGGTTACATGACACGGGCCCTCGCCAAGGCAGAACCAGTGCACCGTCCCGGCACCGCGCACGGATATCACGGGCTGACCTACGGTTGGCTCGTCGGAGAGATCGTGCAGCGCGTGACGGGTGAGGCGTTCGCCGACTCGCTGGAACGGGAGCTCGCGCTGCCCCTCGCGCTCGACGGCCTGTACTGCGGCCTTCCCGTCGAGCAGATGCATCGGCGGGCGATCCTGGTCGGCCAGGGGCTGCACCAGGGCGGGCGCGCCATGGCGCGGGCCAAGCGACTCGCGAAGGCGGTGAACCGGGCCTTCGCCATCGCCCACCTCCCGATCGACCTCCGCAACACGGCGGCGGCGCTGCTGCCGGCCGGCATCGAGACGATCGACTTCAATTCGCCGGAGCTGATCGGCGTTTCGATCCCCGCCGCCAACGGGATGTTCACGGCCCGCTCCCTGGCGAAGCTCTACGCGATGCTGGCGAACGGAGGTGAGCTGAACGGAGT
>JBHHVG010000327.1:0-4281 GCA_046754165.1 Myxococcota bacterium | reverse complement strand
CCGACGGGCTTTGCACCTGGCTACGACCTTGTCGGCGCCGTGGTCGGCAGCGAGGGGACGCTCGGCATCGTGACGCGCGCCGCCGTTCGGCTCGAGCCGATCCCGGAGCGGGTCGAGACGATGCTGGCGATCTTTCCGGACGTGGTCACCGCCTGCCGCTGCGTGGGTGAGGTGATCGAAGCGGGCCTGGTGCCCTCCGCGCTCGAAATCATCGACCAGCGCACGATCGCCGCCGTGGAGGCGAGCGTCTACCGGGCGGGCCTGCCGCTCGACGCGGGTGCCGTGTTGATCGTGGAGCTCGACGGTCCGGCGGTGTCCCTTCCCGATCACGTCGAGCGCGTGCGCGAGATCGCGGCGCGCCAGGGGGCGCCGCGGGTGGAGCTCGCCCGGGACGACGGCGAGCGCCAGCGCTTCTGGCGGGCGCGCAAGGGGGCCTTTGGCGCCATGGGCCGGCTGGCGCCGGACCTCTACGTGCACGACGCGGTGGTTCCGCGCACCGTGCTGCCGGAGATCATCGAGCAGATCTGCGCCATCGGCGACCGCTACGGGCTCACGCTGTCGAACGTCTTCCACGCCGGCGACGGCAACCTTCACCCGAACATCTCGTTCGACCGCCGCGACGAGGACGAGTTCGCCCGGGTGACGGCTGCTGGCGCGGAGATCCTCGAGCTGTGCGTGAACGCCGGCGGGGTGATCAGCGGCGAGCACGGCATCGGCAGCGAGAAGCGGGACTTCATCCGGCTCGTCTTCAGCGACGACGATCTCGACGCCATGCGCCGCCTTCGCTCTGTCTTCAACCCGGACGGGGTTTGCAACCCGGGCAAGATCTTTCCGACGACCCGCTTCTGTGTCGAGTCGAACCCGAAGGCGCGCGGCTACGACCGCGTTCCGCTGGGCGAATGATTCGCGCGCAGGACCTCGAAGCGCTCCGCTCTGCGCTGGGCAGCGACGGCGTGGCGGAGCACGCGCCGCAGGTCGTCGACGGCTGCGAGATCTCGGCCACGCTTCGTCCCGCCGACGGCGCGACGGCGGCCGCAGCGCTGGCGACCCTCGGGAAGGCGGGACTCGGCGTGCTGGTGCGGGGCGGGGGCACGCGCCTGGCGATCGGCAACCCGCCGACCCGCGCCGACGCGATCCTGTCGACGGAGCACCTGTGCGGAATCGACCAATTCGAGCCCGCCGAGGGCGTGTGCCACGTCGGCGCCGGGACCTCCATCGCCGACGTGCGCGGCCTGGTGAGTACCGCGGGCTGGGACGTGCCGCTCGATCCGCCCGGCGCCGCCTCGACCGTCGGGGGCACCCTGGCGGCGGCGGCGGTGGGCCCGCGCAGCCAGGCCCACGGTCCGCCGCGCGACGCGGTGCTCGGCCTCGAGGTGATCCTTCCGACGGGTGAGCGCACCCGCTGCGGCGGGCGCGTGGTGAAGAACGTCACGGGCTACGACCTGGCGAAGCTGTACACCGGGTCCTTCGGATCCCTCGCGGTCATCGAGGCGGTGTGGCTGCGCTTGCGGCCGCTGCCGGCGCGGGTGCGCGGCTTTCGCGCGGAGATCTCCGGCATCGAGGCCGCCTGCGCGGTGGCGCTGCGGGCGGCGCGGCGTTCCACCACACGCGCGGTCTGTCTCGTTGGGGGTGCGCCGGATCTGCCCGAGGGCGGCCATCGTGTCGACGTGGAGCTCGCGGGGGACGAGCCCGCGGTGGACCGCGACGCGGCCTGGCTCGAGGGCGACCTCGGCGCCGCGGCGGCGCCGAGCGGCGCCTTCGACGCGGTCCGCGAGCACCAGGGCGCGTTCCCGGGCGGCGGGGGTCTTCGCTTTCGCATCGCCACGCTGGCGTCACGCCTTCCGGCCCTGCTCGAAGCGCTTCACGGCGAAGGCGCCGAGACGCTCGGCTACCCCGGGCTCCGCCTCGTGTACGCCGGGTTCCAGCTTCCCGCCAGCGGGGCGGAGGCGGAGGCCGAGCGGGTGTTTGCCGCTGTCGCCGCCGCGGTGGCCCGCGCCGAAGGTCAGAGCCTGTGCGAGCAGGCGCCGTTCTGGGCCAAGGCGGGGCGGGACGTCCACGGGGAGACGGCGGCGCTGGTGCCGATCTTTCGCTCGCTCAAGCAGCACTTCGATCCGCGCAACACGCTCAACCCCGGGCGCTTCGCGGGGGGCCTGTGACGGCACCCGAGCTGCCGCGGACGAGCGAGAACCTGAAGCGCGTCCACGCCGCCTCCCTCGACTGCGTCCACTGCGGTCTGTGTCTCGAGTCGTGTCCGACCTATCGGGAGACCGGGCGAGAGACCTCGTCTCCGCGGGGCCGCATCTACCTGCTGCGCGCCGTTGCGGAGGGCCGTCTGTCGCTGTCCGACGCGGTCGTCGAAGAGGCCTTCCTGTGCCTCGACTGCCGCTCCTGTGAGACCGCCTGCCCGTCGGGCGTCGCCTTCGGGTCGCTGATCGAGCTGGCGCGCGCCGAGGTCATCGACGCGGGCCTCCGCACCGGCTGGTCTGCCCGCATCGAGCGACTCGCGCTGCGTCACCTGATCCCGCACCGACGCCGGCTGCGCCTGGCCATCGACGGGCTCGCTTGGCTGCAGCGGCTCCGGCTCGACCGCATGGCGGCGGCGCTGCTGCCCGGATCCATCGGTGAGGCGCGCAGACTGATGCCCGCGGTCCCGCCGCGCAGCGAACGCCGCGCGCTGCCGGCGTTCACTGCCGCCGAGGGGGAGCGGCGGGGACGGGTGGGATTCCTGCAGGGGTGCATCATGCCCGAGCTCTTCGGCGCGGTGAACGCGGCGACGCTGAGGGTGCTCGCGAAGAATGGCTTCGAGGTCGTGGTCCCGGAGGCGCAGGGCTGCTGCGGGGCCCTGCACGCCCACTCCGGTGAGCTCGAAGACGCCCGCGGCCTCGCGAGGCGCAACATCGCCGCCTTCGCGGATGTCGACGTCCTGGTGGTCAACTCGGCCGGTTGCGGCGCGGCGATGCGGGAAGCGGGACGTTGGCTGCCGGGGGAAGGCGAGGCGTTCGCCCGCAGCGTCCGGGACGTCACGGAGTTTCTCGACGACGCGGGCCTGCGACCACCGTCGGCCCCGATCGCCGCCAGCGTCTGCTACGACGACCCGTGCCATCTCGTGCACGGCCAGGGCGTGTCCGACGCGCCGCGGAGGTTGCTCCAGCAGATCGCCGGCCTCACGCTGCGCGATCACCGCGATCCCGGCGCTTGCTGCGGCGCCGCGGGCACCTACAACCTGACCCACCCCGCGATGTCCCGGGCGGTACTCGCGCGAAAGATCGACTCACTCGAGGCGGCGGATCCCGACCTCGTCGCCACCGGAAACCCGGGCTGTCTGATGCAACTCCGGGCCGGCGCCGCCCGGCGCCGGCTGCGCGCGCGCGTGGTGCATCCGGTCGAGCTGCTCGATCTGGCCTACCGGTAGAGGAAGTGGTCCGGGGTCAGGCGCGGCGGCCGGATGCGCGGGAAGACGCCGAAACTGAGATCCGTGAGCGAACCCTTGAGCACGAGATCGAAGGGCAGAATCGATTCGCGACCGCGCACCATGCCGTAGCGTTCGCGCAGGCCCAGGTAGGCGTAGTTCGACGATGCGGTCGACCGCACGTCCGCGTCGGTGTCGAGCCCCAGGCGAGCGCGCTCGAAGAAGACGTCGCGCGGCGCGTTGGGGACGACGGGGTCGTCCGAGTCGATGAGTGAGTTCTCGAAGGACGCCTCTTCGAGGGCGGCGACCAGACGCGCGAGCCGTTCGGGCGTGACGGTCTCGTTTCGCACGAGGGGCGGGTCGTCGTCATTCCCGCTCGGGCCGACGTAGTAGAAGGCGATCTCGGTTCCGCCGAGCAACGCCAGACCGTCGCTGTGGAGCTCTCCGTTCGCCGCGTTCTCGTCGAGGAGCTCGGGGCGCAGACCGAGGCCCGAGGGTCCGCTGACCTCCGGGTTCTCCGTCAGGAAACCGCGAGAGATGCGGATGCGGTGCGGCGTCGCCGCCGCGATCTCGTTGCGGATCGATCGACCGGCCTGGTGTCCGGCCTCGGTGTCGGCGTATACCTGGGCGATCGCGCGCATACGCGAGAGGCGCACGGCGCGGCGCTCCTGGCCCCGGGCCGCCTCAAGGGACTGGGCGGCCGCCTTTTCCCGCAGCAGGTCGAGCTCCTCGATCGACACCCCCGTCCGCTGCTCCGCGAGCCCGTAGGCCGCGATCCAGTTGCCGCGGTCGGACTCGAAGTCCTCGAGCCAGTCCCGCACCTCGTCGGCGCGCTCGCCGTCCGGCCGGCGCTCGAGATACCGGTAGGCGTA
>JBHHVG010000326.1:0-4289 GCA_046754165.1 Myxococcota bacterium | reverse complement strand
GGCCATGTCGATCCCGTGCACCCTTGCCCAGTCGTTCAGCACTTGATCCGGTGCGCGCAGACAGGTGCCCGAGTTCATGACCGTCGTCCCACCAACGACACGGCCCATGGGCACGGGGATGGGCGGCGCGCCCAGTGTCGTCGTGAGGCCGTTCTGCCGGCAGTATTTTACCAGGCGGTCGAGAACGGGGCCGGCGAAATCGCTGCGCTCGGGCGGCCCGCCTTCCTCGACGATCACCACGTCGAGGCCGGCCTCGGCGAAGACGCGGGCGACGGTGGCGCCTCCGGCTCCGCTGCCGACGACGACCACGTCGCTCTCGACCGTCGTCGACGCGGACAGCTCGGGATGGCGAATCGTCGCGAGCGGCACCTCCTCGGGCACGGGCAGACCGAGCTTGAACGGCTCGCCGCGATCGCCCACGTGCTCGCGGAAGCGGGGATGACCCGTGAAGATCATCTCATACAGAGCGCGCACGTTCGTGACGACATCGTGCACCCCGCCCGGGCGTGCAAGGGCCCGGCGTAGGAATGCCTCGCACTCTTCCCGCGACAGCCGGGGAAACGTGCGCGCTGTCCCCGATGCCAAGGGCGCGAAGTGCAGCGCGGTCACGAGTCCCTTCACCATCCAGCGGCTCCGCGCGTCGAAGCTGCCGACAAGCGCGTCCAGCGCCTCCACGACCCCGAGAGCGGCACTGCTCATCGGCAGATGGGCGCAGCGAGGAGCCACTGCGTCGGCCAGTGCAGTGAGGGTTGCGCGTCGGGCGGGGCCGAATGTCCGTCTTCCCATGGCTTCGTATGGTACTCCCTCTTGCTCGCCCGCCGCTCGCGGCCGGCTCGGAAATCTGTATATTGAAACGGTTGTTCCAAAGTGTGGATGATGAGGCGCTGGGGGACGCGAGCATGCCGAAGCCGAAGGCCTACGACGTTGACAAAGCCCTAGCGGGTGCCATGCGCGCCTTCTGGCGCAAGGGGTACTGCGCGACGTCGGTCGACGATCTCGAGGCCGCGATGCAAATCAAACGTTCGAGTCTCTACCATGCTTTCGGCGACAAGGAGCAGCTCTTTGACGAGGCGTTGCAGCGCTACGACCGGGAGGTGGCGGCCGATCTGCTCGGGGAGATGGAGCAAGGTGGTGGCCTCGCGGCGATTCGCCGCTTCTTCTCCCGGCTGCTCCGCTATCACGGCAGCGAGACCGGTTGCAACGGCTGCATGATGACGAACAGCGCGACGGAGCTCGCGCCAGACGACCCGGCGGTCCGAGAGCGCGTCCACACCCACCTGCTCCGGGTGGAGCGAGCCTTCCACCACGCCCTCCGGACCGCCCAGGCCGAGGGCGACGTGCCGGAATCCGCTCCGGTCCGGGACCTCGCGCGGCACCTGACGGCCATCAACCACGGGCTCCAGGTCATCGCGAGAATGAGCCCCGCCCCGCGCTTCGCGAAGAGCGTCGTTAGAAGCGCCCTCAGCGCGATTCCCACCACTCGCTAGCCAGAGAGCCCGAGGAAGGCCGCATGCACGAGCCGATCTGCTTGACTGTATTGGACCAAACGTTACACTATAGATTCGAGCCCGGAGGAGATGCTCGTGCACGCTTTCGCCCGCCCGAACGCTCGGCTGCAGATTGCTCGCCTCGCGCCGTTTTGGATCGTGTGTGTCCTGCTCGGCGCTTGTGCAGGCTCGGGTGTCCCGACGACCCAGCCGAAGACCGCCGGAGAGGCGCGCGCAATCGTCGCTGAGTGGGGGATCGAATCCGAATATCCCTTCGCCCACCGCTTCCTCAACGTCCCGCACGGCCGCATGCACTACGTCGACGAGGGCAAGGGCTCCCCGATCCTCGCCGTTCATGGTCAGCCGACCTGGTCCTTCCTCTACCGCCACGTCATCCGTGGCCTCTCGGATCGCCACCGGGTCGTTGCGCCGGATCTCGTCGGCTTCGGCTTGTCCGAGAAGCCGACGGAGGTGGAGGACTACACGATCGAGGGCCACGCCGACGATGTGGAGGCGTTGCTCCTCCAGCTGGATCTGCGCGAGGTGACACTTGTCGTCCACGATTGGGGCGGCCCCATTGGCCTTGGCGCTGCGGCCCGCCACCCCGATCGCATCCGGGCGATCGTCGTGCTCAACACCATGGGCTTCTATCCGCCCACGGCAGACGCCAAGATCCCCTTCGCCTTGCGGTTCATCCGGGCGCCAGGCGTGGGAGAGCTTCTGCTCCGCCGGTTCGGGATGTTCGAGCGCACGATCATGCCGACGGCCGTGGCGAAGCGCGATCGCTACGAGGCGGTCCAGAGCGCCTACCGCGGTCCCTTTGCCAGCGCGCGAGATCGGGCCGGCGTCCTCGCGTTCCCGCGGCTGATTCCCGACGATGCCGACCACCCGTCGGCAAGGCTGATAGAGGATCACGTGGAGCTCTTCCTCGAGGCCTTCGACGGGCCGGTCCTCATCCTGTGGGGCGAGCAGGATCCGTTCTTCTCCCGAGAGATCCTCGACGGCTGGAAGGAACTCTTTCCCGAAGCGCGCGTCATCCCGTTGCCCGATGCGGCGCACTACGTCCAGGAAGATGCCCACGAAGAGATCGTTCCTGCGATTCGCACGCTCCTGGACTCCGCAGATTCATCGGTCGAGGCGGGCTCCGCCCGGAGTGCGGGCGCAGCCGTTGACCACGACTGACCGCGAGTCGTCGCTCTCGTCCGGCAGGTGCCGGACAGGACGAAGCTCGGAGCTTCGGAGCCGCGGCTCCGTGCGAAGGAGACGACCATGGCGACATTCAAGGAAAGCTACGGGCCCTGGGCCCTCGTCACCGGGGCATCTGCGGGAATCGGGCGCGAGTGTGCACGGCAGATCGCGGCCGAGGGAATCAACCTCGTCCTGGTGGCCCGCCGGAAGAATCTGCTCGAGGAACTCGGCCGCGAGCTCTCGGCGGAGCACGGCGTCGAGTGCGTCGCCGCACCCGTCGATCTCCGAGCACCCGGATTTCTGGACCCGATCCGAGCGGCCACCGAAGGCCGCGAGATCGGACTGCTCGTCAACAACGCGGGCATCGGATCCTTCGGTGATTTCCTCGAGGCCGATCTCGAGGAGCTGCAGGCAATCCTCGCCGTCAACACGACTGCGCCGACCGTTCTCTGCCACGCCTACGGGCGGGAGATGGCCAAACGCAAGCGCGGCGGAATCCTGATGGTCTCTTCCATGGTCGCCTTCATGTCGGCGCCCCGCATGTGGAACTACCCGGCTTCGAAGGCGTACGATCTTCTGCTCGGAGAAGCGCTGAACTACGAATTCCGAGACCATGGAATCGCCGTGTCGACGCTGCTTCCCGGATTCACTGCTCCGGGCTTCACCGACAACCTGGACCTCTCGAGAGTTCCCATGCCGATCGCGAAGACCCCCAAGGTCGTGCGCACCGCGCTCCGAACCCTCGGTCGCCGCTCGCTCATCCTCCCCGGCCTGATGAACAAGATGATGTACCGGATGTCCAGCATGATGCCCCGCCGAGTGAACGTGGCCATGATCGGCATGATGAACAAGCGGATCGGTTGGAAGGACGAGGCCGCCACATCGCCGACGACGTCCTCTTGACGCAGCGCGAGGTGCCAGCGGGTAGCGCCGCGCGCGCCCGGCGCTTCTACGTGCCGCGGCGCGCTTCCAGGAGACGGTCGCGCAGGACGAACTTCTGGACCTTGCCCGAGGCCGTCAGCGGCAGCTCGTCCACGAAGATCCACTCGCGGGGCGCCTTGTGGGGCGCGAGCTGCTCGCGCACGAAGCGGTGGAGATCCTCTTCGCTCGGCTGCTCGCCCGGTGCCAGCCGAACGAACGCCGCCACCTGCTCGCCCCACTTCTGGTCTGGGATGCCTACCACCGCGACGTCTCCCACGGACGGGTGGCTGAAGAGCACCTCCTCGATCTCTCGCGGGTATATGTTCTCGCCGCCGCGGATGATCATGTCCTTGATACGCCCGACGATGCGGCAGTAGCCCCGCGAGTCCATGACGCCGAGGTCACCCGTGTGCAGCCAGCGCTCGCTGTCGATGGTGGCGGCGGTGGCATCGGGCATCTCGTGATAGCCGTGCATCACCGCGTAGCCCCGGGTGCACACTTC
The DNA here is from genome assembly GCA_046754165.1 of Myxococcota bacterium. Classification (GTDB taxonomy): domain Bacteria; phylum Myxococcota_A; class UBA9160; order UBA9160; family SMWR01; genus JAFDEI01. The sequence goes on along the minus strand of JBHHVG010000326.1, from coordinate 191 downwards.
GCCGACGACTCCTGGCTCGACGACCGCCTCGGTCTCGGGATCCACGATCCGCACCTCCGTCTGCGGAAGCGGGAGCCCCACCGTCTCGGCCTTGTCCTCGGGCGCGTCGCCCGGCCGCGTCTTCATGATCGTGCACGACGCCTCGGTCTGCCCGAAGAGCACGATGAACTCGACCCCCAGCGCGGCTTCGA
>JBHHVG010000325.1:0-4292 GCA_046754165.1 Myxococcota bacterium | reverse complement strand
AGGAGAGCGTCAAGCTCGTGCACATGAAGACGACGGCAGACCCGGTCGTCAGCTTCGTCAGGAAGTTGCCCGCGCCGCGGCTGCCGAAGACGGTGGAACTCGCGCCGCCGCCGAACACCGCGCCCACCTCGGCGCCCTTGCCGCGCTGGATCAGCACCACCGCGATCAGGAAGAAGCAGACGATGATGTGGAGTACGACCAGAACGGTGTTCATTGGGGCCCTTCCTGTGCCTCGAATTGGACGATCTTCGAGAACGATTCCGGATCCAGGCTCGCGCCGCCCACCAGCGCACCGTCGATGTCGGGCTGGGCCATCAGGGCGGCGACGTTGTCCGGCTTGACGGATCCACCGTACTGGATTCGGATGCGATCGCCAGCCCCGCCGAAGCGCAGGCACAGCTGCTCCCGGATGTGCGCGTGGGCCGCCTGGGCGAGCTCTGGCGTGGCGGTCCGCCCGGTGCCGATGGCCCAGACCGGCTCGTAGGCGATCACCAGGTCCGCGGCCCGGTCCGCGGGCAGGCCCGCCAGGCTGCCGGTCAACTGCGCCGTCAGCACCTCGAAGGTGCGCTCGGCCTCCCGCTCCTCGAGGCTCTCACCGACACAGAGGATGGGCAGCAGGTCGCACTCCAGCAGCGCGGCGGCCTTGGCGGCGACGAAGTCGTCGCCCTCACCGAAGAGGGCGCGGCGCTCGCTGTGCCCCACGATGGCGTAGCGGCAGCCGAGATCCGCGAGCATGCCGGCGGACACCTCGCCGGTGAAGGCGCCGGACTCGGCGGGGTGCACGTTCTGGGCCGCGAGGCCGACCCGGGAACCGGCGAGCGCGTTGGCCAGACAGTCGAGCAGCGGGTGGGGCGGGGCGATCACGACGTCGACGGAGTCGCAGCCCTCGACGAGAGGCAGCAACGCCGACGCGAACGCGCGCGCTTCCGCGCGGTTCTTGTGCATCTTCCAGTTTGCCGCGAGGATGGGTCTTCTCACCCGGATTCTCCCAGGGCCGCGACGCCCGGCAGCGTCGCGCCCCGCACGTACTCGAGGCTGGCGCCGCCGCCGGTGCTGAGGTGGTCGATGCGATCTCCGACTCCCTGCTGGTTGATGGCGGCCAGGGAGTCGCCGCCTCCGATCACGGTGGTGCCGGAGCAGCCGGCGAGGCCGGCGGCCAGGGTGCGCGTCCCCCCGGCGAAGGCGGGCACCTCGAACATTCCCATGGGCCCGTTCCAGAAGATGGTCCGGCTCTGGTGGGCCGCTTTCACGTAGTGGCGGGCCGTCTCCGGGCCGATGTCCAGGGCGGCCCAGCCGGCGGGAATCTCCTGCACCACGCGGGTCGGGGCGTCGGGCTCGGGGCTGCGGGCGACGACGTGATCGTCCGGCAGCAGCAGGCAGCGGCCGTGCTCCTCGGCCGCGCGCAGCACGCGCCGGGCGTCTTCGACGCGGTCGGGCTCGAACAGGGAGTCGCCGATGGCCTGGCCGCGGGCGGCCAGGAACGTGTACGACATGGCTCCCCCGATCGCGAGGATCTCGGCCCGCGGCGTGAGGGCCTCGAGCACGCCGAGCTTGTCGGAGACCTTGGCCCCGCCGAGCAGCACCATCAGCGGCCGCAGGGGATCGCGCACGCGCCGCAGACTGCGCAGCTCCGCCGTCATCAGGTCGCCGCCGGCGCGCCGCGGCAGGTGCGAGGCGATGCCGACGGTCGAGGCGTGGACGCGGTGGGCGGTGCCGAAGGCATCGTTGACGTAGGCGTCGGCCAAGTCGGCCAGGGCCTTCGCGAAGTCCGGGTCGTTCTGGGTCTCGCCCGCGTGGAAACGGAGGTTCTCGAGCAGCAGCAGCTGTCCGGGCGCGAGTTCTGCGACGGCGGCCAGCGCCCGCTCGCCGATGCAGTCGTCGCAGAACGCCACACCGGCCCCGAGAGCTCGCGCCAGGTGCGGTGCGACCGGGCGCAGGGACATCTCCAGAACCCGCTGGCCCCGCGGCCGGCCGAGGTGGGAGGCCAGGACGACCCGGGCGCCGGCGTCGAGAAGCCGTCGCAGCGTGGGCAGTGAGGAGCGGATGCGCGTGTCGTCGCCCACAGCGCCGTCGGCCAGCGGGACGTTGAGGTCCGACCGGACGAAGGTCCGCAGGCCGTGCACCCCGCCGCGCAACAGGTCGTCGAGCCCGGGGATCGCCACCGCGGCTACCGGCCCAACCTCTGAACCAGATCCACGACCCGCGACGCGTAGCCCCACTCGTTGTCGTACCAGGCGAGGAGCTTGGCGAAGTTCCCGTCCATCACCCGGGTGTTGGGGGAGTCCAGGATGGAGGAGTGGGGGTTGCCGCGGAAGTCGACCGACACGAGGGGCTCGTCGCACACCTGGAGCACGCCCCTCATCGGCCCGCCCGCCGCGGCCCGCATGGCGTCGTTGATGGCGCCGGCGTCCGCCTGCCGCCCCAGCTTCACGCTGAGGTCGACCAGCGAGACGTCGGCGGTGGGGACGCGCAGGGCGTAGCCATCGAGTCGCCCGCGCAGCTCCGGCAGCACCAGGGCGATGGCGGCGGCCGCTCCGGTGCTCGTCGGGATCATCGACACGCCCGCGGCGCGGGCGCGGCGCAGATCCTGGTGGGGCCGGTCGAGGGTCACCTGGTCGTTGGTGTAGGCGTGGATGGTGGTCATCCAGCCCGCCTCGATCCCCCAGCCGTCGTTCAGCACCTTGCACACGGGGGCGAGGCAGTTGGTCGTGCAGGACGCGTTCGAGACGATCCGATGGCTGTCGGGGTCGTAGTCGGCGTCGTTGACGCCGAGAACCACCGTGACGTCGGGGTCCTTTGCCGGTGCGCTGATCACGACGCGCTCGGCGCCGGCGTCGAGGTGCTTCTGGCCGCCTTCGCGGCTCGCGAAGTTGCCCGTCGACTCGACGACGATCCGGGCGCCCAGAGACCGCCAGGGCAGGTCCGACGGGTCGCGTTCGGACGACACGGGGATCACGGACGCGTCGACCTCGATGTGCCGGTCGCCGCCGCGGACCTCGCCGTCGAAGGGACCGTGCACCGAATCGTGCTTCAACAGGTGGGCGAGCGTCCGGGCGTCCGCGAGGTCGTTGATGCCGACGACTTCGATGTCCGTGCCCCGCGCCGCGCGAAGAAACAGCCGCCCGATCCGTCCGAAGCCGTTGATTCCGACCGGAATGGCCATGTGCGTGTTCCTCTGTGGGGCGGGAGCGCAGGGTACCCGCCCCGCCGGGGGGTCGCCACGCGGCGCGCCCCGGTCGGACTCGTGCGCTGCGGGGGAACGGCCGATGAGGGCTCACGGGGGCCCGCATGCCGCTAAGCTTGCGAGGCGGTGCCGGAGTCGAGGGAACGCCGCCTGCGGGGACGACGCGAGGGGAATGGCAGGCATCGAAGACCACCGCGCGGCGAGGCTCCGATGAGCGGCGATCGCTCCGGATGGATCGTCCGCCGGCGCCTGGGCCGGGCGCTCTCGATCGCGGGTGCCGTGGCGGTGGGCGTGGGGGTCGCCGGTGTCGCGCTGCACCGGGTCCGCGAAGCCGTCGCCGTTCGTGAGGCGTTTCCGGTCACCAGTGGGCGGGTCCCGGTCGCTGGAATCTCCGCGCCTGTCGCGATTCACCGGGACGACCGCGGCGTTCCCCATGTCGAGGCCGGAAACGAGGCAGACGCGCTCTTCGGCCTGGGGTTCGTGCACGCCCAGGATCGCCTGGCCCAGATGGTGTGGCTCCGCCGGCTCGCCCAGGGGCGCAGCGCCGAGGTGCTCGGACCGGACGGGCTCGCCGCCGATCGGCTGGCGCGCACCCTCGATTTCGCCGGGCTCGCGCGAGCCGAGGTCGCCGCGCTCGACGATTCCACCCGCGCTCTGGTCGAGGCCTACGCCCGCGGCATCGACGCCCGCATCGTTCGCCTCCGCAGCGGTCTCGCCGAGGCGCCGGTGGCCCTGCGTGAAGATTCGCAGCAGCTCGAGAGCTGGCAGCCGGCCGATTCCCTCGCCCTGCTCAAGCTCTACTCCTGGGGTCTGGCGGCGTCCTTCGACACCAGTCTCGTCTTGAACGACCTGATCGAGCGCCTCGGTGGCTTCGGTGCGTGGCGCTTCTTTCCCCGGGGTCCGAGCCCATCTGGCACCGAACGCACTTCGCCGGTGATGGCCCAGCGCCGGCGCCTGCCCTGGGTGGACCCGCTGCGCGCGGCGCTGCCGCTGCGCGGCCGCTCGATCGGGAGTTCGGCCTGGGTGGTTTCCGCCGCTCACACCAAGAGCGGTTCGCCGATCCTCGTGGCCGACGCGCACCTCGAGACCACGGCGCCGTCTCTGTTGT
>JBHHVG010000324.1:0-4308 GCA_046754165.1 Myxococcota bacterium | reverse complement strand
AGTCGATGCTCGGGCTGCGCGATGTGGCGCCGGACACGCACGTCCGCAAGGACGAGCGGGTGCCACAGCCGAGCGAGTCGTGACCGCTGCCGGTCGCCAGCGTCACGACCGCTTTCGGCGATCGGACGCGAAATGCCTGTCGCAGTCGGAAGCCGCGCGCCGGGTGCGTTCGGCGCAGCGCCGGGGGGAGCGCGTCGTCTTCACCAACGGCTGCTTCGACCTGCTCCACCAGGGCCACGTCCGCAGCCTCGAACAGGCACGCGGTCTCGGAGACCGGCTGCTGGGGGCGGTGAAGGGCGACGCGGGCGTCCGCCGGCTGAAGGGACCGGGTCGACCGATCGTTCCGGCGCGGCAACGCGCCGCGGTGCTCGCCGCGCTCGCCTGTGTCGACTGGGTGGTGCTATTCCGTGCAGCGACGCCGCTCGCGCTGATCCGCTCGCTCGAGCCAGACGTGCTGGCGAAGGGCGGGGACTGGAACCGCGCGTCGATCGTGGGCGCTGCCCTGGTCGAGAGCTGGGGCGGTCGCGTGGTGCAGCTGCGGCAACTGCCCGGAGTGCGCACGTCCGTGATCGTCGCGCGGATCCGCCGCGGCCTCTCTTAGAACCGGACCGCGACTCGGGCACCGGCCCTGGCTACCATGGCGCCATGGAGCAGGCCGCGGATCGGGTCAAGGCGCTCGTCGACGAGATTGGCCGCGTCGTGATCGGCCAGCGGGCGCTCGTCGAAGGCCTGATGCTGGCGTTGCTGTGCGACGGCCACGCCCTCGTCGAGGGAGTCCCGGGCCTCGCCAAGACGACAGCGATTCGGACCCTCGCCCAGGCGCTCGGCCTGGGGTTCGGTCGCATCCAGTTCACCCCGGACCTGTTGCCGGGAGACCTGACCGGCACGCCGGTCTACGTACCCGACGAACGGACCTTCCGGGTGAGACGCGGGCCGATCTTCGCCCCGGTGTTGCTGGCGGACGAGATCAACCGCGCACCCGCGAAGGTACAGAGCGCCCTGCTCGAGGCCATGGAGGAGCACCAGGTGACGATCGGCGAGGAGAGCTTCCCGCTCCCGGAGCCGTTCTTCGTGATGGCGACCCAGAATCCCGTGGAGTTGGAGGGAACCTATCCGCTGCCAGAGGCGCAGATCGACCGCTTCCTGGTGAAGCTGGTCGTACCCTACCCGTCCCTGGACGACGAGCGCGCGATCGTCGACCGCGACAGCGCGCCAGCCGCCGACGTGCGTCCCGTCGCAGACGGCGAGGCGCTGGTCGCGATGAAGCGCGCAGCTGCCGACGTCCACGTCGCGCCCGCCATCGTGGACTACGCCGTTCGCATCGTCCGCGCCACGCGCGACCCAGCCGCCTCGGACGTACGAATCGAGATCCCGGACGCTCGCTCTCCCGAGAGCTTCGTCGCCCTCGGCGCCTCGCCCCGCGCCTCGATCTATCTCGTGCGCGCCGCCCGGGCGCGGGCGCTGCTCGATGGGCGCGACTACGCGACTCCCCACGACGTCAAGCGCGTGGCGCCGGACGTACTGAGACACCGGGTGGTCGCGAGCTATGAAGCAGAAGCGGACGGCGTTCGCCCCGACAGAATCGTCGAAGCCGTGCTTGCAACCATCGAAACCCCGTAGAACCGGAGACGTTCCGACTGTATGAGGTGGCCGACGGCGCGACTTGCCAGGGGAGGAGCGGCCGCCGGCTTCGCGTTGCTGCACGCCGTCGCCGCCGGTGCGGCCGGGCCCGGCGCGGCCAGCGTCGACGACGCGCGGATCATGGCCGCGGACTCGGAGCCCGAGAACTGGCTCGCGCACGGGCGTACCTGGTCGGAGCAGCGCCACAGCCCGCTCGACCAGATCCATCGCGGCAACGTCGGCCAGCTCGGCCTGGCCTGGTCGCATCTGCCCGGCTCGCGGCGCGGTCTCGAGGCGACACCGCTCGTCGTCGACGGCGTGATGTACACCACCGGATCCTGGAGCATCGTCTTCGCCATCGACGCCGCCACCGGCGAGGAGCTGTGGCGCTACGACCCCAAGGTCCCGGGCAGCACCGGGCGAAAGGCTTGCTGCGACGTGGTGAACCGCGGCGTCGCCGTGTGGAAGGGCCGCGTCTACGTCGGCACTCTCGACGGTCGACTCGTCGCCATCGACGCGAAGACCGGCAAGCCGGACTGGGAGGTCCTGACGGTCGATCCAAAGCTGGACTACACCATCACCGGCGCGCCGCGGGTCGCCAAGGGCATGGTCTTCATCGGGAACGGCGGCGCCGAGTTCGGAGTACGGGGCTACTTCACCGCCTACGACGCCCTGACCGGCGTCCAGCGTTGGCGCTTCTACACCGTGCCGGCGGATCCCTCTCGACCCTTCGAGCACGAAGAGCTCGCGATCGCCGCGGACACCTGGCCCGCAGACTCCCTCTGGGAGTCCGGCCTAGGCGGAACCGTCTGGGACTCGATGGCCTACGACGCGGAGCTCGACCTTCTCTACGTCGGGGTGGGAAACAGTTCGCCCTACAACCGCGACGTCCGCAGCCCGGGGGGCGGCGACAATCTCTTCCTCGCGTCGATCCTGGCCGTGAAGCCCGCCACGGGCCGTCTGGTGTGGCACTACCAGACGACCCCGCGCGAGTACTGGGACTACACCGCCACCCAGCACATGATCCTCGCAGAGCTCGAGATCGGCGGACGCGAGCGCAAGGTGCTGATGCAGGCTCCGAAGAACGGCTTCTTCTACGTGCTCGATCGCGCCACCGGCGAGCTGCTGTCCGCGGAGAAGATCGTGTTCATCAGCTGGGCGAGCCACGTGGATCTGAAGACCGGACGGCCGGTCGAGACCGAGCGCGCGTCCTGGGCCGATGGTCGAGCCGTCGTCGCACCGGGGCCGCCCGGCGCACACAACTGGCATCCGATGGCCTACGACCCGAAGCGACGGCTCGTATTCGTCCCGACTCTCGAGAACGCCTGGCCGTACATTCCGAAACGAGACTTCGCGTACGTGCGCGGCGCCTTCAACACCGGTGAGGACTACCCCGCGCTCGGAGAGTTGTTCACCTACTTCGTTCCGTACTGCAGCCCAGCGCATCTCACCGCCTGGGATCCAGTCGGAAGACGGCAGGTCTGGCGCGTGATCCACGACCACCCGGTGAACGGCGGCGTGCTCTCGACTGCGGGAGACCTCGTGTTCCAGGGCAGCGGCAGCGGCGTGTTCGCCGCCTACGCCGCCGAAACCGGAGAGAAGCTGTGGGAATCGGACATCGGCATCGGCGTGATGGCACCGCCGATCAGCTACGCCGTCGACGGCGTGCAGTACATCGCCGTGATGGCTGGCATCGGCGGAACGCCGGCTCTCAACTACCTCGATCTCGACTACGTGAACGAGGGCCGCCTGCTCGCGTACAAGCTCGGCGGCCGCGCGCCGCTCCCACCGGTGAAGCCGCGGAAGCCGGGCCACGTCGACGCGCCACCGCCGACGGCCGCGCCAGAGACCGTCGCTGCCGGCGCGGTCCTGTTCTCGACACACTGCGGGCGCTGCCACGGCATGCAGGCGAAGGGAACCGGCTTCCTGCCGGATCTGCGCCACTCGGCCCGTGACGTCCACAACTCCTGGGACGCCATCGTCCTCGGCGGTGCGTTCGAGAGCCGCGGTATGGCGAGCTTCCGGGACCTGCTCGACGCCGAGGATTCGGCGGCGATCCACGCCTATGTGATCGCGGAGGCACACCGCGAGCCGAGCCTGGTCGACCGCGTCGTCGGATGGGCCCGCAAGAACCTCTGCGTCCCCGTCTCATGGGTGACCGACTAGCAATCCTCTCGAGGCGAGCGGTGCCTCAGTGCATCGCGGTGCGGGCGGCGGCCCGTTGCTGCGACCGATCGCGCTCGCGCAGGTAGTCCGCGTACACGACGCCCAGGAAGCGACCGACTGCATCGACGACGTGAGCAGTGCGAAGCGAGTGGAAGATCTCGAAGGCGTGCTGAGCCCCGGGGATCTCCGCGTAGGCGACGGGCGATCTGGAGGTCCGGCGCAACAGGTCGGCGAAGTGCCGCGCCTGGTCCACCGAAGCGAGGCTGTCGTGGGAGCCGTGGATCACCAGGAATGGCGGCGCCTCCGCGTGGATCCGGTGCATGGGAGAGGCGCGGCGGGACAGTGTGCTGCACCCGCGCCCGCCGCGCAGGCCCCGATCGCCCCGCGCGCGGTAGCATGGCGGAGGATCGGCAGCCGGAGGCCCCGCGGTGAGATTTTCCCCCGATCCGACGGCTGAGCCCGTCGGACTGAGCTCCCTCGAGCTGGCGCGCGCCGCGCGGTTGCTCGCCGTGCGCTGCCACC
>JBHHVG010000323.1:0-4309 GCA_046754165.1 Myxococcota bacterium | reverse complement strand
ATGGACAGTCCAGCTCTAGGCCTGTCACTCATCGGCCTGGTCGGAGTTGCCGCACTGATCCTCGCCAACGCCTATTTCGTCGCGACCGAGTTCGCCCTGGTGGCCGTGCGGCGCACCCAGATCGACCTGTGGGTGGTCGAGAACCGGCGCGGAGCGGAGGCAGCCAAGTCGGCGATCGAGCACCTCGACGACGCCATCGCCGCCACCCAGCTCGGGATCACGGTGGCGAGCCTCGGTCTCGGGTGGATCGGTGAGCCGGCGGTGGCGGCATTGATCGCTCCCACCTTCGAGGCCATCGGCGTCGGCTCGTTGGTCGCGGTCCATTCGGTCGCGGTGGTCGTGGCCTTCGTCATCATCACCTTCCTCCACGTGGTGCTCGGCGAGCTCGCCCCCAAGGCCCTGGCGCTCGAGCATCCGGGGCGCGTTGCCCTCGCGTGTGCGCGGCCGCTGCTCACCTTCGGGCGCATCTTTCGTGGCCTCCTCGTCGTGATGAACGGCGCGGGCAACGCCGTGGTGCGCCTGCTCGGCGTACAGCCGGCGGGCCACCACCACGCGGTGCACTCCGCAGAGGAGCTCTCGCTGCTCGTCTCGGAGGCCCGGGCCGCCGGCAAGATCCGGCCCTACGCCGGCCGTATCCTCGGCAACGTCTTCCGTCTGACCCGCACCCGCGTGTGCGACGTGATGATCCCCCGCGGCGATGTCCTCGCCATCGACATCGAGACGGATCCCGAATCCCTGCTCGACCTCCTGCGCGAATCGGGCTTTACCCGGATCCCGGTCTATCGCGGGACCGTCGACGACGTGGTCGGAATCCTCCACGCCAAGGACCTCTTCCACCTCTACGCCACGCGGCGGGCCGTGATCCTGCGGGACGCCCTGCGGGAGGCGCCGGAGATCCGCCCGGACTTGTCGGTGGCCGACGCCCTGCGCCGGTTCCGGCGCGGCAGGGCCCACCTCGCGATCGTGCGCGACAAGGGTGGCCCGCTGCTGGGTGTTTGCACGCTCGAGGACGTGCTCGAGGAGATCGTGGGCGAGATCGAGGACGAGCACGACGTCCCGACCCCGGCGGGCAGCGAGTAGCCGGGAGCCGCCACCGGCTGCCGCTCGTTCACCGACTCCGGAGTACCCGAGCCGCGCGCGGTCGCGGTAGAGTTTCGGGATCCGAGATCGAGGCTTCGGGATGACGTCGATACGATCGCTGGCCGCTCTGCTGTCGATGATGACGCTCGTGCTTTGCTGCGCGGAGTCGATTCCCACGTCGGGCGGCATGCCGTCCGACGCAACCGCAGCCGAGATCGCCGAGGCCAGACGTCTGATGGCGCTCTCGCTCGACACCTGGGTCGATGAGACCGTTCGCCTTCAGCGCATCACGCAGAAGATGCGCGTCGCCGGTGGCGAGCTGTGTGGCTCCGATCTCGGGCCGGTGCTCGGAGCGGCGGTCATCGACGTGGACGCGATCACACCGGAGCTGCGGCCGCTCGCGCTGGAGACGCTCGGACCACACGGGAAGCTTCACATCGTCGCCGTCTTCGATGGCATGGCGGCCGACCGCGCCGGGATTCTTCCCGGCGACTCGATCGTGTCCGTGCAGGGGCGGATCGTGAGGCGCATGCCGAGACTGATACGCTCGGTCCGCGCAGGTGTGGGGAGCATCGATCTCTCGATCGAGCGGAACGGTCGGCGCATCGAGGTCTCGCTCCCCGTCGAGCTCGGTTGCAAGTTCGTGACGACCCTCGTGCGTGCCTATCGGAGCGCCGACATGGTCAACGCGCAGCTCGATCGATCGACGGTAATGATCCACCTGGCGCTGGCGCGTGAGATCTCCGATGACGACAAGCTCGCCGCAGTGATCGGACACGAGATGGTCCACGGCATCCTCTGGCGTGACGTCGGTCGCCGCCTCGGTCCGAAGATCGAGCAGCGCGCCGACCATCTCGGCTGCTACCTCGCGGCGCGGGCCGGCTACCGCCTCGACCCGGACGCGAGGTTGTTCCAGGTGCTGCTGCGAGACCTCAACCGGCTCGACGAGGAGGGCCGCACGCACCCGGCAACCCACGAACGGATACTCGCGTTGAGGAAGACGCTCGAGGAGATCGAACGGAAGCGGGCGGCGAACGCCCCGTTGGTTCCCGGCTCGTGACGGATCGCACCGCGAAGAAGGTTGCGGTGGTCCTGGTGTTGGCGATCGCCGCCTGCGCGAAGCCCATTGCGCAGGGCAGCGCTGCGGGATCACGCCGTCGCCGGCGACCTGACCATATTGCACGTCGTCCCGGGGGGGCCCTTCGCACGTGCTGGATTGGAACGAGGCGATCAGATCCTGTCGTTCGACGGAATTCGGCCCAAGACTCGAGGGGAACTCCGCACCCATCTCTTCACGCATCCGGCACTGAAGAGTGCCGGGGTCCGGATTCGCCGCGGCGATGAAGAGTGGGATCGGCAGGTCCCGCTGACACCCGCCTGCCCCGTGCTGTTCGAGTTGGGAGCCGGTGCCGGGCTCACGACCTGGCAGAACAGAAAGGTCGTGGTCGTCGCGCCGCGCGGATTGCTCCGGTATGCCAAGAGCGACGACCTGCTCGCCGCGGTGCTGGGCCATCAGCTCGCGCATGCGCTGTTCGACCGGGATTCGCTCGATGACCTCGCCAGCGAGCGTCGCGCCGACCGCAGGGGCGCGATCATCGCGGCCAACGCGGGATTCCGGGTCTCGGGACTGATCGCGTATTGGGAGGACGTCGCTCGCAGCTACCCGTGGTTGATTACCCCCGAGATGGCGCGACCGGCACGAATTCGCCGGAATACCTGGCGCCCAGGCTACCTCGCGAGGCAGTTCCAGCATCACGACATCGCCAGACGGATCCGGGGAATCCGGCGGGTCGTGGCGGAGGTGGGCCAACGGCTGCCAGAAGCGCGACCCCAGGGATCCCGGTCGCGGCGCCGATCTGCGCTCAGCCGATGACGCCGAGCTCCCTTCCTACCTTCGAAAAGGCTGTGAGTGCTCGGTCGAGCTGGTCTCTCGTGTGGGTCGCCATGAAGGAGGTCCGCATCATGGCCCGGCCCGGCGGCACCGCCGGCGAAACGACCGGGTTCGCGAAGACGCCCTCCTCCTCGAGCCGCCCGGTCATCTGGAAGGCGGTCAGGTCCTCGCCGACCACGAGCGGGATGACCGGGGAGGCGGAGTCTCCGGTGTCGTAGCCCATGCCCTCGAATTCCTGCTTCATGTAGGTGGTGTTCTCCCAGAGCTGCTTCCGGCGCTCCGGCTCGCGCTCGATGATCTCCACGGCCTTCATGGCGGCGGCCACCGAGGCAGGCGGCGGCGCCGCGGAAAAGATCTCCGAGCGGGCTTCGTGCTTGATGTAGTCGATCACCTCGGGCTCGCCGGCGATGAAGCCGCCGATCGCGGCCAGGGACTTCGAGAAGGTCCCCATCACCAGGTCCACCTGCGACTCCACGCCGAAGTGCTCCGGGGTGCCGCGCCCACATTCGCCGAACACGCCGAGGCCGTGTGCGTCGTCGACCATCAACCGGGCGTCGAAGCGGCGAGCCAGCTCCGCCAGCTCCCGCAGCGGAGCGAGGTCGCCCTCCATCGAGAAGACGCCATCGACCACGATCAGCCTGCCCTTTCCTTCTGGGGCGTTCTCCAGCTTGCTCTCGAGGTCGGCGACGTCGTTGTGGCGGAACTTGTAGCTGCGCCCGAAGCCCAGGCGACAGCCGTCGATGATGCAGGCGTGGTCCAGGCTGTCCAGGAAGGCCACGTCGTGGCGGCCGAGCAGGCACGAGAGCACGCCGAGATTGACCTGGTAGCCGGTGGAGAAGGTGAGCACCGCCGGACGCCGCATGAACTCGGCCAGCCGCTCCTCGAGCTGGACATGGATGTCGAGGGTGCCGTTCAGCAGGCGCGAGCCCGCACAGCCCGTGCCATACATGGCGAGCCCGACCGCAGCCGCCTCCTTCACCTCCGGGTGGTTCGCGAGGCCCAGGTAGTTGTTGGAGCCGAGCATCACCAATTCCTGGCCCTGGTGGATGACCACCGGATCCTGGGGCGAGGTGATCACGCGGTAGTAGGAGTACACGCCACTGTCCCGCAAGCGGGCCGCGCGCGACGATGTCGTGTTGCACTTGTCGAAGATGTCCACCCTGAGCTGCCTCCGTCGACCCGAGCGGGCTGCGATCTCGACCGACCCCGCCGGGCCCCACGCGAAAACACCGCGGCCCGCACGCCGGGGTGAATCGATTCGATCCATGTTCGGGGGGAGGGCCCAAATCCTGGGCGCCGGTGACGGTTCAAGTTCCGGCAGAAGCTTACCGCAGCGTC
>JBHHVG010000322.1:0-4318 GCA_046754165.1 Myxococcota bacterium | reverse complement strand
GCGATGGCGGCATCCTGCTCCATGAAACTCGGGTCTTCGGCCAGCGTCCCGAGCTGATCGTCATCAACGACGTCGCCGCTTGGATTCCACACAGCGTGCCCGGACGCCTCAATCGGGACCCTCGCCTGCGGAATCGCTACACGCCGGCGTACCTCGTCAATCACGTGATGCGAATCTACGAGCGGAACGACATCTACTCACAGAGTCGGAGTCACGTTCCCCGTGGCTGCTACGTGAAGAACCTGCGAGCCGCTGTCGCACCTGACACACTGTCCGAACCGGACCACCAGGGGACCCGCGTCGAAGCAGCAGATCGCGGCACGAAAGGGTCCCGACGATGAAGGCAGACTTGACCGTGGCCGGCTCCGCAGCGCCGGGTCGACCGGGAGGTCGATGGGGGTGAGCGCCACTCGGGCGTCGGGAGCGCGCGGTCCCGCCCTCCCGGCAGCGTCTGTCCGCGGTCAGGCGGGCCCGACACCCGCACGAAACGCGGCGTACATCGCAGTCATGAACGACGCATGGAAGGCCGCGAACAGCAGCAGACCCCGCCCGCTGTAGTGGGGAGGCCGCGGGTCATTCTTGCGGTACGGATGGACCAGCACCCGATGAACTCCGGCACCGAGTCCGACGCCAGCCAACGCGTCGACTGCGAAGTGCTGCTTGGTGGTGCAGGCCGAGATCGCGATCAGAACCGCCCAGACGCACGCGAGCGCGCCGAAGGAGCGACGCGCCTTCCAGCACGCACACGCCGCGAGCGTCGCGACTGCGACATGCACCGACGGAAAGAGATTCACCGGAGGGTCCAGCGCATACACCAGCCGCAGGCCCCAGGTCGCAAAGCGGCTGGAATCCAGCGCTCCGAGGTCTGCGCGCAACCCGATCGCGCTCACCGGAAAGAGCGCGAAGCAGACCATCGAGATCGCGATCAACAGCGCGTAGGCGGCCGCGACACGGCGAAACAGCTCCGGGCAGCGAATCAGGAACAGCGGCAGCAAGACACCGGTGTAGACGCCTCCGTACAGGAAGACGGTGTCCGGAACGAACGGGATCCGCGCGTCGACCGCGCTCGCGAGGGATCTTCCGGTCGCCGGGTCCGTCGACCAGCCGATCGCGAAGTAGGCCGCGAAGAACGCGGCGACGAGACCCCCGGTGAGTAGCGCCCGCTCCGCCGCCGCCGAAAGCCCGCGTTCGGGCCGCGTGGCGACCTGCGTGTTGGCCATGCCGCGCAAGATAGACGATCGCGAGCGCGCCGACGCCTACGACTCGACGTCGCCCGCGGCGACACTGCGCTGCCCGAGCAGGTTGAGCTTGAAGCGCCGCAAGACGTCGGGCTCGACACGCCGGCCTTCGGCGTCTTCGAAGGCGAGCGCGTCGGTCGGGCACTGGACCACGCAGGCGCCGCAGCGGATGCAGCGTTCATCGTGGGTCTGCTCCACCTTGCGGACGTCCTCGCGCTTCTCGAAGCAGGCTTCCGGGCAGACCTCCCAACAGGAGTAGACGCCCTTGCAGCGTTCCGTATCGAGAACGATGTGCCAGCGTCGCTCCTCGAAGTGCGATCCTCCTTCCACAGGGGTGGAGCCCGCGTAGTCGTAGGTGAGGATCGCGCTGAGCCCGACGGCGGCGAGCGCCGCGGCAACAAGCGCAGCCGCTCCGCCCCCCGCCGAGGCCACCGCGGCGAGGGACAGCGCGCCGGCGAAGGCCGCGAGCAGTGGGCGACGCGGGCCCGGGACGCGGTCGTAGACCAGGAAGACCAGCAGCGCGAGCGCGACGGCCAGGCCGATCAACGGCAGCGCCCAGGCGGGCCGCAAGAGCGCCGCCCCGCAGCCCAACAGGAGCGCCGTCGGCGCCGCCCACGTCGCCGCCATCTCCAGGCGATCGCGCACACCGAAGCGCACATGGCGCATGGCGTCGGTCTTCTTCTGGTCGGCCACGAGATAGGCGGGCAGGTCCTCGGCGCGGACCGGGCCGAAACGCACCTTCCAGCCACAGCGCCTCGAGACCTCGACGCCGCGCACGCCCGTCGCCGCCAGCTGCGGCAGGATCGCGCGGCGGTGCTTCACCTGCTCGGCGACCCCCGAGGTCTTCAGCGCCGTCACCACCTGATGGGTCGAGAGGTGACCGCCGGAGGCGGCGCACCACACGTTGATGCCGCGGGACGGCGCGACGACCAGCCAGGCGTCGAGTCCGCGCAGGGCGCGGGTCACCCGCCGCACGGTCAGGTCGTAGTTGCCGGTGACGATCACGGGGCTCCCGAAGTCCGGGCTGCCGATGGTCCGCAGGCCGGCCTCGGTGGGCCAGGGCACCAGGCGAAAGGCCGTTTGCAACGCCTCGCGAACCAGCTCGCCCGCCGTCACCCCACGGGCTCCGCGACGACGACGGCGAGGCTCCCGAGCAGCCAGCGCTGTTCCGAGGTGACCCGGAAGCCCGCCCCCTCGAGCTCGTTCGTCAGATCCCGGATTGGATGCGAGAGCACGCCCGCGACCAGCCAGGCCACCGCCACCTGGGGGAGCCGCGCAAGGCCCACGACCAGCCGCTGCAACACGCCTCGCGGCCGCACTTCGTCGGCGACCACGAGCACGCCTCCCTCCCGCAGCCGCTCCGATGCCGCCCGCAGCACGTAGCGCCGCTCGGACACCGACATCTCCGAGAGCGAGAGGCTCGCGACGACCGAGTCGTACCCACCCGGCGCCAGCGCGTCGATCTCGGCGGCCGACCGCTCCAGCCACTCCACGCCCTCCTCGGGCGCGCTCCGGAGACGGGCCCGCGCCTGCTCGAGCATCTCCGGGTTCTGGTCGAGCGCGGTCACGCGGGCGCCGCGCCCCACCATGGCGGCCGTGACGGCCCCCGTACCGCAGCCGACCTCCAGCACCATCGCGCCCGAAGCCCGCGTCGCAGCGGCGACGGCGGCGGCGTGCAGCCGGTCGATCCGACCGAGGGTGAGCATTCGCATGCCGGCGTCGTAGCGCTGCGGCGCAGATTCGAGCCAACGCATCAGGGCCAGCGAGCTCATGACCCACTATCTGCGAACCGCGTGCAGCGGGTCAAGGAACGGGGCGAAAAAACCGGGGAGAAAGGGAGGGGATCCATGGCCCTTTCCGTCCACCCGCGAGACGTTTCGGTCCACTGCGAGGAAACCGGGTCTTTGGAGTATCCTTCCCCCTTTGGACGCGCAGGGGCGGGGCGAGCGACGCCTCCGACCGCCCCTCCGCGAATCAGTCGTCGAGAATGGGGTGCCGGAAACGGGGCTCCGGAGCGACGCGAAACGACGGACGCCGAGCGATGGAAGATCGGGCCCCCTTCTGGCTTCCCTTCACACCGAACCGCAGCTTCAAACAGGATCCCCGACTGCTGACGCGCGCCAAGGGGATGTACTTCTGGAACGACCGTGGATACCGCCTGCTCGACGGCTGCTCGGGGCTCTTCTGCTGTGCACTCGGCCACGGCCGACCCGAGATCATCGACGCGATCACCCGCCAGTACGCCGAGCTCGACTTCAGCCCGCCCTTTCAGTACAGCCACCCGCAGGCCTTCGAGCTGGCGGGCCTGCTCGCGCAGATCACGCCCGCAGATCTGGATCGCATCTTCTTCGTGAACTCGGGTTCGGAGGCGGTGGACACCGCGATGAAGATCGCGTTGCTCTACCACCGCAGCCGCGGCGAGGGGCAGCGGCAGCGTTTCGTGAGTCGCGAGCGCGCCTACCACGGCGTGAACATGGGTGGCGTCTCGCTCAGCGGCATGCGGAGAAACCGCGAGGGCTTCGGCAGTGGCCTGCCCGGCGTGCTGCACCTGCGGCACACCTGGCAGGAGGCCAACCGCTTCTCGCCCGGGCAGGGAGAGCACGGCGCCCTGCTCGCGGAGGACCTGCAGCACTTCGTCGATCTGCACGGCGCCGAGTCGATCGCGGCCTGCTTCATCGAGCCGATCGCCGGCTCCACCGGGATCCTGGTGCCGCCGCGGGGCTATCTCGAACGGCTGCGCGAGATCTGCGATCGCAGCGGAATCCTGCTGGTCTTCGACGAGGTGATCACCGGATTCGGACGCACGGGTCGCGCCTTCGCGTCCGACAGCTTCGGGGTCGTGCCCGACATCCTCACGATGGCCAAGGCGCTCACCAACGGGGTCGTTCCGATGGGTGCAGTCGCGGTTCGGAACGGCATCTACGAGCAGATCACGAGCTCGGCGCCGGAGGGCGCCATCGAGTTCTTCCACGGCTACACGTACTCCGCCCATCCGATGGCGTGCGCGGCCGGAATCGCGACCCAGAGAATCCACCGCGAGGAGGGAATCTTCGAGCGGGTTCCCGAGCTGACGCGCCACT
>JBHHVG010000321.1:0-4334 GCA_046754165.1 Myxococcota bacterium | reverse complement strand
CGCAGCCTGCGAAGAGCAGTCGGCCCAGTCGCTCGCCGACGCGGGCCCTGCCGGTCGCCAGTGCAGCGGCGAGGAACGACGCGCCCACCGCCCACCACGCAATCCAGGGGTCGCGCGCGCCGACCGGCGCCGCCAGGTGCCAGAACGGGTAGACGAGTCCGCCGGAGACCAGGTTGATCGCGCGGAAGAGTCGGTAGTCCCCCGGTTCGCCCAACGACCGAAGGACCCTCCCCAAGAATCTCCGCGCCCGTTCCGCGGGACCGCCCATGCCATAGCCTATACCGGGTCGCGGCACTGGCGAAAGCCGCAATGCGGCTTGCCGGATCTCGCCGCCTCGCGCTCCGGATCAGGCGGGCGCGGGCTCCGGGTCGATCCAGGCGGCGCCGGATGGCATCTCCACACCCCGCCGCACGCGCTCCATGAGCTCGGCCTTGGAGCATCCAAGGGCGGTCAGGGTCGGTACGTCGCTGGTCAGGCTGCGCGCCACGATCGGGAGCAACAGCTTGCAGGCGAGCATCCCGAGACGGCCGAGGCGCGCACGAACGAACGCCACGTGCATCACCTCGTCGAGCCAGATCTCGCCGACCAGAGAGCGAATCCGTTCCTCCACCTCGGGCTGTTCCGAGAAGACCCCGACGTGGTCCATCAGGATCTTGAAGACCGTGCACCCCACCACCTCGCCGCAGAGGATCGGTATCCAGCGAATGCGGTCGGGCAGATAGCGGACCAGGTGGATCAACCAGCGGGTACCCCAGGGTGGAACGCGCGTCTCGAGGTCGAGACCGCAGGTGCGGCAGACCTCCATGAGGATCCGGCTGTGGTAGCCCTCCTCCAGGAAGAGGTACAGCTGCTGACGGTCGCTGGTGTGCTCGTCGGTCTCGTTGAAGCGCGCGAGCTCCAGCTCGACTCCATACCGCTCGGACTCGTTGATCTTCCCGATCACCACCAGGAAGACCGCCCGCGGGTCGAGCTCAGGCCTTCCCGCGCGCTGCTGCCAGGCCAGGAAGCCCTCCCGGTCGAGCTCTCCCCGCCAGCGGATCGGGTTGCGGTCGAGATCGCGAAGGTAGGCGTCCCGCAGGGAGAGGGCCCGCCGCGGCAGGTCGATGTCGCCGTTCCGCTCCTCCTGGAAGCTCGCATAGGCATCGAGGTGGCGGCGCCGCTCCTCGGTGGTCAAGACGCGAAACGGGTCGAGCCACCTCCTCGGCGAGCTGTCCCGCGAGGGGCTGATCTGCTCGATCACGCGCTCGCCCGCACACGCGTCGTATTCCCTGCTGCGTGAATCCGGCGGCGAAGCCGCTCGCCGTAGAAGTCCATGGCGTTGGTGGAAAGCAGTCGCACCGCGTAGTCCTCGTCGACGCCCGGTTGGCCGGCCACGCGCTCGACACAGTCCTCGAGCGTGGCGTCCCAATGGCCGTAATCGACGGCCATTCCGCAGACCCGCTTGCCCGGATCGCCGAGAGCGTGCGGCAGCCACGACGGCGCCGGGTCGTCGGGTTCGATGGACAAGAAGATCTGTCCGCGCTCGAGATACTCGAGGGGGTCGCGCGTCAGGCGTGTGTGCTCGTAGCGGAACGCCGCGATTTCCTCGCGAGAAGCCTCGGTGTCCGAGGCCTGGAAGAGCATGGCCATGAGGTTGCGCGAGCGCCGCAGCAGGTCGGCGGCACCGAGGCCCTCCCGAGCGAACTCCGCCAAGAACTCGCGCGGACTGGGTTCGATCGACGGATCGAAGTGAGCGATCCGCTTCTCCCAGTGTTCGCGGAGGTTGAACATGAAATCGGGCAGCCAGCCTGCGCCCGCTTCGAGGAAGCCGAAGCGCAATCGGGGAAATGCTTCCATGACGCCGTCGAAGATCAGCTTGGCGAGCGCCATCTGCTGCATGGAGCGGTTGGCGAAGACATGGACGAGCGTGAAGGTGTCGAGCTGATCCGACGTGCCGCCGGCGAGCTGGACTCCCGGTGCACCGTGGGTGGCGATCCCGACGCCGATCTCCTGGGCTGCGTCGAAGATGGGGAAGAAGTCAGGGTGCGACAGGGGCTTCGGCACGCGGATCTCCGGAAACCTCTCGGGAGCCGACGGATGTGGTTGTGGGACGTTGGGGGCGATGGACACGCCGGCCATTCCGAGCTCCTCGACGCAGCGCCGCATCTCGCGCACCGCTTCGTCCGGTGCCTGGAGGGGGAGCACCGCCACCGGGTGCAGCCGGTCGGCGTGGGGAGCGCAATCGTCGTGCAGGTAGTCGTTGTGTGCGCGGCACAGCGCGATGGCGAGGTCCGTGTCGACGAGCGAGTTGAACGCCAGATTCACCGAACCGAAGATGAGCTGGTGGTCGATCCCCTCCCGGTCCATGTGCTCGAGCCGGACGCGGTTGAACAGGCCCCCAATCGTCGTCTCGCGGTGGTAGGGCCGGAACGTTCCCTTGCCGTAGCCGTCGGGCTGGAGGAAGAGGCGCGGCATGTCTCCGCCGCCGGCGCGCGGATCGCGATCGACGATGCGAAAGCGCTGCTCACCGTAGCGGTCCCGGACGACAGAGAAGCGGTCGCGGTAGGGCTTCGGGATGTAATCGAGGAAGACGAGGGGGTTCTCGCACTTGTGGCTGTCCGCGTCGATGACGGGATGTCCGTGGATCATCGCTGCTCCCCGGGCACTTCATCGTCGCGCAACGCCACGACTTGAGTCGGCGAAGGCGCAAGGGAACTTGCACCTTGGATCGCGAGATCCCAGCAGCGGACTCTCGTCCTCCTCTCCGTCCCGGTGGCAGTCGAGCCGCCTGGTCGCGCGGTCCCGTCAGGTCCCGCGCACGCTGTCCCGCGGCGAGTTGCCGGGGTGGATCGGGTGCCTGTCGCGGTGCTCGAGACGGCGGGTCGACGCGCCGTTCGAGACGCACCGGACACGGACCTGCGTCGCGCCCTGCGGCCCCTGCGCGCGTCGTTGCGAAGTTGCAGCGGGGAGGCTCGTGAAGAAATCGGGTGCGTTCGGCCACATGGTGCTTGACATTGCCCGCATGCTCCCTGTTAGGATGGATCGCAGCCGGTTCGGGGCGGAATGCTACAGCCCCGCGGGGGTTCCGAGCGATTGGATTCGGGCCTCTCATGCGCTTTCTTCCGACACTTTGAGGCGTCTCGAACCACTTACGAACGAGAGAACCCTCCATCCACTCTTAGGCCAAGGAGACCGGCCATGAATCGAAACCGTTCCCGTGGCGCGGCCATATTGTTCGCGCTCGTCGCGATGTTCGCCGCATCGATGTCGCAGGCGGCCATCGTGGCGGCAGGCAGTGTGCCGTTTACGGAGCCGTCGGGCTTCTATTCGGGCGTCAAGAGCTTCACAGTCTACACGCACGACGATCCGGCCAACCCGATGCCGGGTGCCCCCGGTGAGCTCACCTACGTCTACACGATCAACAACGACGCGGGTTCGTTCCTCGGGATCGTCGGATTCAATCTCGACGCTCCGATCGGCAGTGTGGTGTCCGCCGGCTCGATTCCCGACGCCGACGTCAACACGGCGCCCCCCTCGGGCGTCATCAACAACAACGACGGCGTGGTGCGCTGGGACTGGCTGCCGGCGAGCGGGATCATCGCTCCCGGCAAGGCCGGCGACGATCTCTTCATCATCTCGTCGTTCACCCCGGGCACCGTCAACGACACGATCTTCAGCCTCGAGGGGGACTTCGGGTTCGACGTCCAGAGCACCTGCGTGGGCCCGTTCGATCCGCCGGTCGTGGCCTGCACACTCGACATCCTCAAGGAAGGCTGCGTCGTGCAGCCCGATCCGCCGCCGGGTGATGCCTGCGACGGCAAGGTCAAGTGCTTCGAGTTCCAGTACACCGGCCTCGGCTGCGACGCGAGCAGCAACCTCCAGGACCCCAAGAAGACCCTCTGCCTCGGCGGTGCCAACGGGACACAGCCCGTCGACATCCTCGTCGGCGGCAAGAAGCACAAGAAGAAGAAGGGCTGGTGGGGCTGGTGGAACAAGAAGAAGAGCAAGAAGAAGTTCGCCTCCTTCGAAGACGTCCAGATCGGCGACGTGAACGAGGTCTGCGCAGGCCACGGCGGCAAGCACAATCTCGGATCGAAAACTTCGGTCGCGATCAAGGTCGGAGAAGGCTATCCCGAAGATCAAGAGCATCACCATCACGAGGTCATCGAGTTC
Organism: Myxococcota bacterium; assembly: GCA_046754165.1. Taxonomy (GTDB): domain Bacteria; phylum Myxococcota_A; class UBA9160; order UBA9160; family SMWR01; genus JAFDEI01. The sequence continues at coordinate 182 of JBHHVG010000321.1, read as the reverse complement.
GACAAGTTCCACACTTCGTGCTCGCAGCCGTTCGGTCCGGGCATGCAGTTCGGAAGCCTGCTGATCACATCCGTGACCTCGACGCGGGGCGGCACCGTCACCCTGCCCGAGGATCCGCCGGAAGAGGAGTGCGTCACCGAGATCGACGTCTCCGAGCCTCCGCACTGCGTGGGCAAGGTGAC
>JBHHVG010000320.1:0-4355 GCA_046754165.1 Myxococcota bacterium | reverse complement strand
GCCGCATAACAGCTAAATGGCTTGCGCCCCCGCCGCGTTCGAAGCTGCGGGATTGCGCAGTTGAACGTAGCAGGGGTGGGGATTGGGGGGCTTTGAAATCGCGGGGTTGGGCGGGCGGGGGCGGGACTGGGCTGTGCGGTGGGGCAGCCTAAGTCCATCGGGGATCGCGTGTGCGGGGTGGTCGCTGCGGGGTTCGCAGGGTTCGGGCGCGCGTGGAGGCGACGGGTTGTGCGGTAACTGTCGGAAGTGGCGTTGAAATTTCGGGGTGGTCGCCTCTGGGAAAGGCTGCGAGGCGCGCGCTCGTCGGCGATCGGCGATCGGTGATGGGCGATCGGGGGTCGGCGTCCGTGGCTCGTTTCTGCGCCGCTGGTGCACGGGTGGACGGTTCGCGCGGTGCAGCTCCGCCGTGACCGGTCGAGCCCTTGCGGGTAGGTTGGCTCAGTCCGCGAATGCCCTGCGAATGCGCTCGACCGCGGACTCGACGTTCTGCCTGGAATTGAAGGCCGAGATGCGGATGTAGCCCTCGCCCGCCGCGCCGAAGCCTGCGCCGGGGGTGCCGACCACGTGGGCGTCGCGCAGGAGCTTGTCGAAGCAGTCCCAGGACGACAGGCCGTCCGGGGTGCGCATCCAGATGTAGGGGGCGTGCTCGCCGCCGAAGAGGGTGAAGCCCGCGGCGCCGAGGCCCTCCCGGAGGCGGGCGGCATTGGCCATGTAGTAGGCGACCTGTTCGGCGGTCTGTTTGCGGCCCTCGGGCCCGAAGGTGGCGGCTGCCGCGCGCTGCACCACGAAGGGCGCGCTGTTGAACTTGGTGCTGTGCCGCCGCGCCCACAGAGGGTTGAGGGCGACGCGCTCACCGGCGGCGGTCGAGCCGGTCAGCTCTTTCGGAACGACGGTGTACGCACAGCGCACGCCGGTGAAACCGGCCCGCTTCGAGAAGCTGCGCATCTCGATGGCGCACTCGCGCGCACCGTCGATCTCGTAGATAGAGTGCGGCAGGGCGGGGTCCTGGATGAAGGCGTCGTAGGCGGCGTCGAAGATCAACACCGCGTCGTTGGCGCGCGCCCAGGTGACCCAGGCCTCCAGATTGGCGCGGGAGGCGACGGCGCCGGTCGGGTTGTTGGGCGAGCACAGGTAGGCGATGTCCGCGCGCTCCGCCGGCGGATCGGGGCAGAAGTCGTTCTGCTCGGTGGCCTCGAGGTAGGTGAGACCGGCGTAGCGCCCGTCGGCTCCCGCCTCGCCGGTGCGGCCGGCCATGACGTTGGTGTCGACATACACCGGGTAGACGGGATCCGTCACCAGGACCTTGCAGTCTGCGCCGAAGATCTCCTGGACATTGCCGCTGTCCTGCTTGCTGCCGTCGGAGACGAAGATCTCGGACGAGTCGACCGCGACGCCGCGGGCGCCGAAATCGTGAAGGGCAATGGCGTCGAGCAGGAAGTCGTAGCCGTTTTCCGGGCCGTAGCCGCGAAATCCCTCGGCGGTGCCGAGCTCGGAGACCGCCTGGATCATCGCTTCGACGATGGCCGGGACGAGCGGGAGCGTGACGTCTCCGATGCCGAGGCGGATGATGTCGGCGTCCGGGTGGGCCTCGGTGAAGGCCTTCACGCGCCGCCCGATCTCGGGAAAGAGGTAGCCGGCCGTGAGCTTCTGGTAGTTCTCGTTGATGCGCGCCATCGCGGGCAAACATAGCGAACGCACCGCGTGGCAGCGGCGCGCCTTCGCGCTCAGCCGCCCGGCTGCGGGTCGAGCAGTACGCCCGGGTTCAGCACGCCGGCCGGGTCGAGGGCGCCCTTGGCGGCGCACAGGGCGGCGGCGAAGGCGTCCGGGCGCTGACGGTCGTACCAGCGCCGGTGGTCGCGGCCGACGGCATGGTGGTGGGTGATCGTGCCGCCGTGGCGGATCAGCGCTTCGCTGGCCGCGGCCTTGATCTCCGCCCACTGTTCGAGCTCGCTGCCCCGGCGCCCCGGGGCCAGCACGGTGTAGTAGGGTGCGGGACCGTCCGGGTAGGCGTGGGTGAAGCGGCAGGTGACGGTACCCGCGCCGCAGATGCGCTTCACGGCGTCTTCGCTGGCGTGGGTAACCGCCCGGTGGAACTCCTCGAAGCGTTCCCAGGTGATGGCGGTCTCGAAGGTCTCGGAGATCACGGCCGCGCGCACCAGCACGTCGCGCAGGTAGGGAGCGCCCAGGAAGGCCTTGCGCCAGGCGCCGGCCGCGCCCTCGCGCGCAGCGCTGGCGTCGCGGCGCGTCACGCCCGCACCTTCGGGCACGTCGCCACCGCCATCGCGGCAGAGCTCCAGCGCTCGCTGCGCCCAGGCGTCGAGCTCGTGGTCTGCTGACTCGAAGCCCAGCACCAGCACCGCAGCGCTGCCGTCGCCGGCGCCGGCCGTCTGGGCCTCGCCGGCGGAGAGCAGCCGGCAGTTGGCCGGAAAGAGCCCCGACTGCGACAGCCGCCGCACGGTTTCGGCGCCGCGCAGGAACCCGTCGTCGCCGCGGAACGTGACCGACGCCGCCGCGCGGAAGCGCGGCCGGTCCTGGAGGCGCATCCAGGCCTCGGTGATAATGCCGAGCGCGCCCTCGGAGCCGATGAACAGCCGGTCCGGGCTCGGGCCCGCCCCGGAGCCCGGCAGCCTCCGGCTCTCGCTGACCCCGGCGGGCGTCACGACGCGCAGCGCCTCCACGAAGTCGTCGATGTGGGTGTAGAGAGTCGCGTAGTGGCCTCCGGACCGCGTGGCGATCCAACCACCCAGCGTCGAGAACTCGAAGGACTGGGGGAAGTGCCGCAGCGTCAGCCCCTCGGGCCGCAGCGCGTCCTCCAGCGCTGGGCCGTAGATCCCGGCCTGGACGCGCGCGGCGCGCGACGTGCGGTCGATCTCGAGCACCCGGTCGAGGCCGCCGAGGTCGATGGAGACCGCGCCCGCATAGCCGTCGCCTATTCGGGCTTCGACCCCGCCGCACACGCTCGAGCCACCGCCGTAGGGGATGGCCGCCACGCGCGCGTCGCTGCACCAGTCGAGCAGCGCCACCACGTCTTCCTCGCTGCGCGGAAACGCCACGAGGTCCGGCGCGGGCGCGAAGTCGCCGCGGACGCCGCGCACGATGTCGCCGTAGCTCTTTCCATAAGTATGGGACGCGCGATCGAAGGGGTCGGCGCTGCACAGCGCCGCCAAGGCCTTTGGCGCCGAAGCGCGAGGCGCGGGCAGGGCGACGTCTTCGATGCGCGGCGCCGGCGCGATCACCAGGTCCGGAAGATCGAAGCGCTCGGCCAGGGCGCGGCCGATCCCCGCCGCGGCCTCCTCGGAAGGCCCCTCGCCCTCGTTGCCCCAGCCCCAGTACTTCCGCTTCACCGCCACGGCCTCAGCTCCGCGCCGGCGCCAGCGCTTCGAGCAGCGCCTCGTCCGGGCCCATCTCGCCGTCCGGCCGCAGCGGCTGGATACAGACGTGGTCCGCGCCGGCGTCCCAGTGCGCCTGGACCCGCCGCAGGATCGCCTCCTCGTCGCCCCAGGCGACGATGGCGTCGACCAGCCGATCGCTGCCGCCGTCCTGGAAGTCCGCGTCTTCGTAGCCCAGCCACTTGAGGTTGTTCTGGTAGTTCGGCAGCCCCAGGTAGATGGCCATGGCCTGGCGCGCCACGGCCCGAGCCCGCGCCGCGTCGGTCTCGCGCAGGACCATCTGCTCCGGGCACAGCCAGGGTTGCTTGCCCAGGATCTCGCGCGCCCGCTCGGTGTGTTCCGGGGGGGTGAAGTACGGATGGGCGCCCCGCGCGCGTTCGCCGGCCAGCTCGAGCATGCGCGGGCGCAGCGCGGCGAGCACGACGGGGGCCTCCCCCACCGGCTCGCGGGCCACGTAGAGGGCCTTCTCCATGGTCTCGAGGTAGGCGCGCATGGTCGAGACGGGCTTTCCGTAGTCGTGGCCGCGCACGCCGGCGACCAGGTGGCCGTGGGAGACGCCGAGCCCCAGCACGAAGCGTCCGTCGGAGAGGTCCGCCAGGCTCTTGCGGGCCGCGTTCATGGCCATGGCGTCGCGGGCATAGATGTTCGCGATGCCCGTGGCGAGGTTCAGGGTCTCGGTCGACGCCGCGAGGAAGCCCAGTGTCGCGAAGGGGTCGCGCCCCACGGCCTCCTGGATCCACAGCGTCGAGTAGCCCCAACCATCGAGCCGACGCGCGAAGGCCGCGGCCTCCGGCGCGGCCATTGCGTCGATCCACGTCCAGACGCCCAGCCGGCCCAGGTCCATCGCCCTTCTCCTCGGGGTTTCTCCGGGGGCCGCCGCCGGCTCCCGGGTTTGTCAGACTACCGCCCGAATTGCCGTCGCGCCCTTCGCGCTCTTGCGTCACCCTCCCCACATGGGGGGCGGGC
>JBHHVG010000319.1:0-4409 GCA_046754165.1 Myxococcota bacterium | reverse complement strand
GCGGCCAGGTCGAGGTGCGCCTACGACTCTACGATCCGTCGCGCGGACGTCTGATCGCGGTCCCCCGCGCGATGCGACCGCTGGCGGACGTGGGCGAAGCCTGCGAGGAGGCCGCCGTCGGGCTGATGGCCTTCCTGGGCCTGGCGGCGTCGGAGGGGCCTCCGCCGCAGCTCGACGAGCTCGCAGCCAGCGGGCGCGCCCTCCTCCACGCAGACCGCGGAGAGCTCTTCGACGCCTGGCGAGAGGTCGATGGCAAGCTCTCCCCCACCGCCGTGGCGGTGCGGCAGGACATCGAGGCGAGGGCTTCGAACTCCGACGCGCCGGTCAGCGAGAGGGCGCGGGTGCTCGCCGCGGCCGGGCGGACCGGGCCCGCGTGGACGCTGGTCGAGCGACGGGTCAAGCGGACGCTGCGCGAGCAACGCCCCGACCCGCGCCTGTTGCTGGCGGCCGCCGAGATCGAGCTCGCGCGCAGCAATCCCCGGAACGCGCGGCGCTACGCCCTGCAGCTCGTCGAGAGCGAGGCGGCCAACGCGGACGTCCAGCGCGTCTACGCCCACATCCTGGTGGAGCAGAACGACGAACGCGGGGCACGCCGGGCTCTCCGACAGGTCGTGCAGCTAGACCCGGAAGACAGCAAGAGCTACGAGCTGCTCGCCGCACTCGAGACCTCGGACCGGAAAGCCCGCGCCGAGTGGCTGCTCCGAGCCGGCCGCCGCGAGTCTCGCCGCCTCAATCCCGATCGCGCCGAACGCCTGCTCGACCGCGCAGCCCGTGAGGAGCCGAGCGTCGCCCTCGCATCGTGGCGGAGTCGCGGAGAGTTCGAGCTGGCGCTGGGCAGACCCGCTGAGTCGCTCACGGCGTGGCGCAAGGTCGTCGAGGTCGACGGTGACGACGCCATCGCCTACCGGGAGATGGGAAACGCCATGCGCCTGCTCGGCGACTCGGACTCCGCCGTCGCTGCCTACCAGAAGGCGCTGTCCCTGAAGCCGAACGACCCGGGCGCCCTGCACGGCCTGGGTGCGGCCCGCCTTGCCCGCGCGGAGCCGGCCGAGGCCGTACCGCTGTTGCAGCGCTCCCTCGAGGCGGAGCCCCGGGATTCCAGCAAACGACAGAACCTGGCCCAGGCGCTGCGCGCCACCGGAAACCTCGAGAAGGCACTGGCGGTGCTCGAAGACAGCAAGACCCGCTCCGCGGACAACCGGCGCCTGTCCGCGCAGATCCACACCGAGCTCGGGAATCACGAAGCCGCGCGCGACGCCCTGGTCGAAGCCACCCGCCTCGACCCCTTCGATCCAGGCCTCCACGAGCAGCTCGCCGACGCCTATGCGTCCGTTGGAGACGCGGAGAGCGCGGCGCGCGCGCGGGAGTTCACGGCTCTGCTGCGCGGCCGGGCTCCCGTCGTCGACGAGGATCTCCTGGATCTGGTCGCCGGGACCGAGAACGCGGAAGGCGGACCGGCCTTCGACCGGCTGGCCACCAGCTTCGCGACCACCACCTCAGCACCCGGTGAACGCCGCGTGGCGAGGCTCGAGATCCGCGAATCGCCACAGTGGCGCTCGCGGATCGCCGCCTGGGTCCACCCACGCGCTCCGGACATGGAGCGGATCTCCCGATCGCTCGATCGGGCGCTGGCCGGCGCCTTTCAGCTGGTCGGCGCCGCGCCGATCGAGAACCCGGTGCTGGCCGATCAGCTGCTGGAGCTGTACGACTTCGACGATCGCGCCTCCCTCGATGCGGACGTGATCGCATCGGTGAACCAGGCGCTCGGCACCGACGCCTTCTTCATTGCACGCCTCGACCGCGCGCCACTCGCCGCCGACGACGGACCGACCAGCGGCGCCTGCGCCGACACGGGCCGCTTCGAGATCGACGTCCGAATGCTCGCGGGGTCGCACCCGGACGTGGTTTCGATCCACGCCAACCGCGAGTGCATCGCCGACGGCATGCGCGCATTCGGAGTGTGGAACGAGCGCGCGCCCAGCGTCTACCTGGCGGCGTTCATCCTGCTCTTCTTCCCGCTGTTGCGCGGCTGGGGAAAGATCGAGGTCCGGATCAAGGTGCCGCCGAAGACCAAGGGATTTTTCGCCATCCGCGTCTCGACGAAGGAGAACGACCTGCCCACGGAGAGGAAGAAGTCGCGCGGATCGGGTCGCCTCAAGCGCTCGCTCCGCTCCCTGAGCCGTTACGAGCGGCACATGGCCGACCGCGTGACCCTCTTCCGCTGGATCCCGGCGCGCAAGCGCAGCTACTACGTGACGGTGAAGGGCCCGCTGATGGACGCCACCGGCGAGGAGATCATCGGCCACTTCCTCGAGGCCCAGGAGATCCGGGTGAACCGGGGGAAGGTCGAGCGGCTCGAGTACGATTTCCAGCCGACGGAATGCGGCGTCGAGGTGCAGGTACGGATCGAGGGCGCGCCGGTAAAGGGGGCACGCGTCGCCTTGCGCGGCGTGGTGAACTCCGTGCGCTACGCGCGCGACGGCACCGCCATCATCCCCCTCGGAAAGGGCACGCACGGTCTGATCGTCGGCGGGGCGGACCGGGTCGGGGAGTTTCCGCTCCACATCGAGACTCTCGGTCGTTCCGTCTTCGTCCTCGCCGAGCTGTCGGACGAGAACGCGCTGATCTTCAAGGGCTGTACCGCCGCCGTCGAGCCCTACCTCGCCGGAGATTTCGGAACCGCGGCGGAGATCCTGTCTGCCTCGGGCCTGGACCATGAGGCGCACCTGGTGCGCGCCGCGCTGCACACCCAGCTCGGCGCGACCGATCGGGCCGCCGACGAGCTCGAGGCAGCCGGTCAGTTCGGGGGCGCGGCCCTGCTGCGGGCGACCGGCGACGATCTGGCGGGGTCCGCAAAGCTCTTCGAGAGGGCCGGGGAGCACGACCGGGCCGCCGAGGCCTACCAGGCGTCGGGCGAGCTGGCCGACGCCGCTCGCTGCTACGAAGCCGCATACGACTACGAGAACGCGGTCGACTGCTATCGCGAAATCGGCGACGACGCCAAGGTCCTCGAGATCCTGGAGAAGACCGGTGAGTTCTTCGACGCGGGCCGCCTGGCGGCCGAGCAAGGCGACGCGAACCGCGCGCTGATGGATCTCCAGCAGGTAGAGACACGAGACCCGAACTACGGCGAAGCGTGCAAGCGGATCGCCGACGTGCTCGAGGAACGGGGCGACTTCGATATCGCCGCGGACAAGATCCAAGAAGCGCTTCGCTGCGTTGGCAGCGGTGCGCCGGCCGCCCTGCACGAACGCCACGCCGATCTGCTCGTCAAGGCGGGACGACCGGCCCAGGCCATCGATGCCTACCAGACCGTGCGCCGCATCGAGCCGCGGCGACGGGACCTGGGCGAACGCATCGCCGAACTCGAGCGAGAGAACGGCTCCGAGAGCGTGACGGAGCCGACTGACGACAGCCGCTACGAGATCCTGGGCGAGCTGGGGCGCGGCGCCATGGGCGTGGTCTTCAAGGCCCGCGACAAGCATCTCGGACGCATCGTGGCCCTGAAGCGCCTGCCGGACAACCTGAGGGATCACCCCGCCGCGGTGAAGCTCTTCCGCCGCGAAGCACAGGCCGCCGCGGCGCTCAACCACCGCAACATCGTGACGCTCTTCGACGCGGGCGAGGAGAACGGCTTCTACTTCATCACGATGGAGATGCTCGAGGGAATGCCCCTCAATCGGATCCTGAAGAAGAGAACACGCCTCGGAGTGGCAGACACGGCGCGCCTCGGCGTACAGATCGCCGCCGGCCTCCAATACGCCCACGAGCAGCGCATCGTTCACCGAGACATCAAGGCCGGAAATCTCTTCTTCACCTGCGACAAGACCGTGAAGATCATGGACTTCGGCCTCGCAAAGACGATCGAGGAGGTGCGGAAGACTTCTACGATGATCGGGGGCACCCCCTACTACATGGCGCCCGAGCAGGCCGGCGGCGAGGAGCTCGACCACCGCGCCGACCTCTACGCCTTCGGGGTCACCCTCTACCAGCTCGTGACCGGGCGCGTGCCCTTTCGAGACGGCGACCTCGCCTACCACCACCGCCACACCGAGCCCCCGGACCCGCGCACCCACGTACCGGACATCCCGGCAGCGCTGGCCGAGCTGATCCTCGAGATGCTCGCCAAGGCCCCGGCCGATCGGCCCGCAGACGCCGCGGAGGTCGGAAGACGCCTTCAGGCGCTGCAGATCGATCTGGGCGGCGAGCCGTAGAATTTCTCCGCAACCTGGACAACGCCGGCGGGTTCGTGTCCACTGATGGACATGGAACCCGCCCTGCCGCTCCGTCCCCCGTGCAGCCGGCGACGCCGACGAGCGCTCACCGGGCTGCTGGCGGCCCTGGCCGTCCTCGGCGTCGCGTGCGCCCAGGAACGCCCGGTCCTGTATCCCAACGCCCAGGTCGAGCGC
>JBHHVG010000318.1:0-4413 GCA_046754165.1 Myxococcota bacterium | reverse complement strand
CTCCTGCTGGACCTGCTCCACCTCCGAGAGCCGCGTGGGACCGAGCAGGTCGAGCTCCTCGCGAAGCTGGTCTCCCGCCCGCTTGGAGATGCTCCCGAAGACCTTGTCCCGCATCTCGTCGGTCGCCGTCTTGAGAGCCAGCGCGAGCTTGTCGCTGGAGATTTCCCGCAGCAGGGCCTGGAAATCGCGGGGCTGGAGGGGCTCCAGGTCGTTGAACGTCAACATGCGGTTCCGGATGGCACCCGCCAGCTCGGGCGCGCGCTCTTCGAGGCCATCGAGCATCGACTCCTCGTCGGTCTTGGAAACGCGCTTCAGCAAGCTCGCCGCGATGTCGGGTCCGCCGACGCGAGTCTCCGCGCCGGAGGGCCGTTGGAACAGCTCGACCACGCCCTGCTCGAGCTCGGCCATCACCTCGGTGGTCACGGATTCGAGCTCGGCCAGGCGCAACAGGATGTCCGCGCGCATCTCCTCCGGAAGCGCTTCGATGATCTCGGCGCCCCGGCCGGCCGGCACCTGGGAGATCATCAATGCGATGGTCTGAGGGTGTTGACTCGAAATCGTCTCTGCGATGAACGCCGGCGAATAGCCGCGAAGTGTCCACTCGATGCGACGCTCGTCGCGACCGAGGCGCTCGAGGATGCGATCCGCGCGGTCCGATTCGAGTACGCTGCGGGCTATGCCATGCGCCCGGTCGCGGCCGCCGTGAAGCGTGAGCTCGCGTTTTCCGGCGTTCTCGCGAAATTCGGCGACGACGCGTTCCTGCACGCGGGTCGGCACGTCCTCGAAGCGCGCCACGGCGGCCAGGATCCGCTCGATCTCGTTGTCATCGAGGGCCTCGATCACCTGGTGTACCTCCTGGTCCGGCAGCGTCAGCACCAGCACGGCGGCCTTCTCGGAGCCCCGCAGCTTCTCGAACTCCACGAACGCGTTACTCCCTCAGCCAGGTGCGCAGGGCCCGCATGTTCTCCTCACTGGCGACCTGCCCTCGGATGGACGCGCCCTGCGCGGACGCCCCCTCGCCGAGCGAGAGATCCGATCCGACGCCCGCCAGCTGGAGCTCGAGGTCGCCAGCCCGAGCCGGCAGATTCGCGACCGGGGCCGTCGCCAGGCGGTTGACGACCGGGCGCACCACGAGGCGCGCGAACAGCACGAGCGCGAGCAGGATTCCGGCGAATCGCAGCACGCTCGTGGCCAGGAGAATCATCTCGGGATCGAGCCAGCCGCCTTCCAGCACCTCGATCGGAGCCGCCCGGAAGGGAGCCGATCGCACGGCGATCTGGTCGCCCCGCTCGCTCGAGAAGCCGATGGCGCGCTTGGCGAGCTCTTCGAATTCGAGCAGTGTCGCCGCGTCCCAGCCCGCGTCTGCGCTCGGTGCGGAGCTCGAGTCGATGAGCACCGCCACGTCGAGGCGCTCGATGGTTCCCAGCGGCTGCACCGTGCGGCTCACGACCTTGTCGATCTCGTAGTTGATGGTCTCGGTCGTGCTGCTGCGGCTGCTGCGGCTGTCCCCGCCGCTTCCCGCTCCTCCGATTCCGGCCGGGGCGTTCGAGGCGATGCCCGGGATACCCGCCGCGCCGGTGGAACCCTCCGAAGATCTCTCGGTGGATCGCTGTTCGCTGCGCGCCACCTGGGAGTCGGGGTCGTAGCGTTCATGGGTGCTCTCGGTCTGTGTCCAGTCCAGCTCGGCCCGCACGCGGGCCACCACGCCGCCCTGCCCAACGGTTCGCTCGAGGATGGACTCGATCCGATCCGCGAGCTCGCGCTCGAGCCGCTCCTGGTGCGCCAACGAGCCGGCGGGAGCCGAAGCGCCCGCCGTTCCCGCGACATCGGGAGCGAGCATGCGACCGCGCTGGTCGACCAGCGTCACGTCCTCGGCGGACAGACCCTGGACGCTCGACGCCACCAGATGGACGATCCCGCGCACCTGCTGCGGGTCGAGCTCGGCGCCGGGATGGAGGCGGACCACCACGGACGCGCTGGACTTCTCGGAGCGCCCCGACACGAATCTGCGCCGTTTGGGAACGGCGACCTGGACACGCGCCCGGTCGATGCTCGCCAGCTGTTCGATGCTGCGAGCGAGCTCGCCTTGGAGGGCGCGCTGGAAGTTGACGCGGTTCACGAAATCGCTCACTCCGAACCTCGGGGTATCGAAGATCTCGAGCCCCGGCGAGCTGCCGCTGGGCAGCCCCTTGCCAGCGACACGAATGCGCGCCTCGTAGACCATCGAAGCCGGCACCGAGATGCTGCCGCCGCCTTCTTCCAGGCGGTACGGGATCTTCTCCGCTCTCAAGACCTCGACGACCTTGGCAGTCTCGTCCGCGGCGAAACCCCGGTAGAGCAGCCTGTAGTCCTGCTCGTTCATTCCGAACGCGATCCAGGTGAAGAACGCCAACGAGCCGGCGGCGCTGGCCGCGAGAGCCCAGCGCCGCGCCGGCGGGAGGGCCCGCACCTGATCACCGATATTTGAGAGTCGATCTGCCATGGCCTGCCTACACCTGGAGCCGCATGATTCTGTCGTATGCGTCGAGTGCGCGGTTGCGCATGCTCACGACGAACCGCAGCGACAGATCCGCTCGGCTCAGCGCCAACAGCGACTCGACGATGTCGCCCTCACCAGCCGCGAGCTTCTGCGCCTGCGTGGTCGCTTCGTGCTGCAGCTCGTTCGCGCGCTGGAGCACGCCGGTCACCAGGTCGGAGAAGCCCGCGTCAGACCCGCGCCTGTCCTCGAGCGCCCGGGTCTCGAGCGCCCGGGCCAGACCCGCAGTCGCGGTAGTGGAGTCGATCGGTCCCGGAATCACGGCTAGCGACCGATCTGCAGCGCCGCTCGGCCCATTTCACGGGCCTTGCGGAGCACCAGAAGGTTGGCCTCGAACGATCGACTCGCCGAGAGCATGTTGACGAACTCCTCGACGGGCTCGACGCGGGGCAGCTGCACGTAGCCCTCTGCGTCGGCGTCCGGGTGGTCGGGCTGATAGCGGGTCAGCGGAGGGCGGGGATCCTGGACGACGCGGTCCACCTGTACGGATCGCATCGCCCGGTCGATCTCCCCGCGGAAGCCGCCCGCAAGCGGGCGTGCGGCAAACACCACATCTCGGCGACGGTACGGACCACCGGCCTCCGTGCGCGTACTCTCCGCGTTGGCGAGGTTCGAAGCGGTAACGGTCATGCGCGCGCGCTGGGCGCTCAACCCGGATGCAGCGATGTCCACGATGTCAGAGAACGTCATGGTATCGATCCCCTTCGTTCGCAAGGTGAGGTCATCAGCGCGGATCGCCCGTCACCGCCATGCGCGCCATGGCGAAGAATCTCGCCAAGACCTCGGCCTGCTCGGTGAAGGCGCCGGCGTTGCGCGAGATCTCGATGATCTCGCGATCCATGTCGACACCGTTGCCATCCGGGCGCGTACCGCGCGGACCGACCTGGACGCGATAGCGCTGATCATCCGAGGCGGCGTGTGGGAGGTGGCGTGGATGGGATCGGACGAGGCCCACGGCTGCGCGGCTCAAGGCGTCGCGAAAATGGAGATCCGCGCGTCGGTAACCCGGGGTGTCGACGTTCGCGATGTTGGCGGCGAGAACACCCTGACGCGCCTCGCGGAAACGCATCGCCGCCTCCAGTCGGGGAACCGCCGCGCCCACCAGGGAATCCATGCAACACCCTCCATCGCCAGACGTCGCCGGCGGAGAGGGGCTTTGCAACGCTCATGCCAAGGCCGCCAGCTCGAAGAAGCTCGCGAAATCAGGGGCTTGCCTATCGGACACGGAAACATCGGCTGTGTTCGCGTTTCGAAATGAAACGTCGAGGGGAAGATTCTTCCCGATTCGCAATCTCAGGCGAGATCGTAGAGACGGATCTTGTTGCGAAGCGTCCGCACGCTGATTCCGAGGACGCGCGCGGCCCGCGTGCGGTTGCCCGCCGATGCGGCAAGGGATTCGACGATCGTCTTGCGCTCGATCTCTTTCAAGTTGAGGATGCGCCGCGTTCCGGTGAGCGAAGCGGAGGCCGCCGCCGGGCGCAGCAGGAGTTCGGCGTCGATCTCCTGCCCTGGGAACAACACCACCGCCCGGTGCATCAGGTTCTCGAGCTCGCGCACGTTGCCCCGGAAGCGATGCTGGGCCAGTCGCTCGAGGGCCTCGGCCGAGAGTCTCGGTGGCTCGCACCGGCTGGACGCGGCGAAGCGCTCCAGGAAGGTCCCCGCGAGGAGCGACAGATCTGCTCCTCGTTCGCGCAGGGGGGGGATCCTCAGCACGATTACATTCAATCGGTAGTAGAGATCCTCGCGCAAGCGACCCGCCGCGACCTCCGGATGGAGCTCGCGCTGGCTGGTGGCGATGACGCGAACATCCACCGGCCTCGGGTGCAGGCCGCCCACCGGAAGCACCTCCCGCTCCTGGATCACGCGCAGGAGCTTGG
>JBHHVG010000317.1:0-4414 GCA_046754165.1 Myxococcota bacterium | reverse complement strand
ACGCTCGGCATCTTCACCATCGGCGGCGGCGTCCCGCGCAACTGGGCGCAGCAGGTAGGGCCCTACCTCGAGATCCTGCGGACCCGGCTCGGATCCGACGAGCCCGTGCGTCGCTACAAGTACGCCGTGCGGATCTGCCCCGAGCCGGAGCACTGGGGCGGGCTCTCGGGATGTACCTACAGCGAGGGAGTCTCGTGGGGGAAGTTCGTTCCGGAGAGCGAGGGCGGACGCTTCTCCGAGGTGTTCGCGGACGCTACGATCGCCTGGCCGTTGATGGTGCGCGCCGTGATCGAGCGACTGGAGCGACGGCCGGCGTAGCCGACCGCATGGTCATGGGGTCACCGGTGCTTCACGATGGGAATTCGGGCGGCTCGCCGCACAGGGTGCCGCAGCGGAGAACCGGCGCGTTCGAAGGCGGCGCGTAGGGCTCCATGCGGCGCATCGGCACGATTCTCGGAGCTGCGATCGCGGCGGTCATCCTCGTTCTCTGCGTAGCGTTCGCACTGATCGAGTCCGGCGAGGTCATCGTTCTTCACACCATGCCCGACGAAGGCCACGATTTCATCGCGCGGCTCTGGATCGTCGACTACCAGGGGCAGCCGTGGATCGGCAAGGCAGACCCCTCCAAGGCGAAGTGGGTCGCCCGCCTCCGATCCGACTCCCGCGTCGAAGTGACGCGCGGCGACGTCGCCGAGTGCCGTCAGGCGGTCCTTGCCGAAGATCCAGCGGCTCGACGAGAAGTCTACTCGCTGTTCCAGTCGAAGTACCGCGTTCCCCTCAACGGATCACGGCTTCTCGGCCTCTTGTTCGGCTCCAACCCCGATCCCGCCGAGGCCGAGCGGTCCGGAGTGCTCTTTCGCCTTGAGCCCTGCATCGCAGGCCACTGATCCGCGGGGCCGCATGGCATGCCGCCGCAGCCCGCCGGGATCCGAGACGTCCCCGGCGGATGCTCGAGAAGTGTAGGATGGCGCGCATCCAGAGGAGATCCGCCGCATGTCCAACGCTTCCCCCGCACCCCCGGTCCTCGCGATCGTCCCGCTGGCGCTTGGAGCGCTCAGCTGCGCGAGTGCTTCCGGCGGCGGCGAGGCCGTCTCCGGGGGCGTGTTCCCGAGCCAGCGGGAAGTCGAGCGGATCGAGAACGCGCCCCCTCCGGAGGCGGTCTTCGACGCCGACCTCCGACAGGTGGACGAATGGATCCTCGAGGCGGCCGTCCCGAAGCGGATCGACGCACGCCGCTGGGTCGAGCGCACCCCCTGGGGCTCGTTCCTCGGCGACGTGACCACCCCGACCGGCGGGCGCGTCGTACCCACCAAGGCCATGCACTGCGTGGCCAGCGAGATCGCGCGCTTCGCGCTGGAGCGGGGTGGCCGGCCCGACCTCTCGGTGCGCCGCTTCATCATCGCCGCGTGCAACGCGTCCGTGGCGAATGTGTCGTTTCGTTCCCTCCAGGGGGAGGTCGGAAGCTCCGAACGCGACGAGGAGATCTTCGAACGCTGGAGAGACGATTCGCTCTCGTTGGTGCAAGACAAGATCGATTCACGCCAGAGATCTGTCGTGGGAATCGGGTTCGTGCGCCGGGGAAAGCGCGCCGCGGTGTACGTCGCCTCCGGACGCCCGCTCGCCGAGATCGAGCGAGTGGAGACACGCCTGGCCCGCAACGAACCATTCGAGCTGCGCGGCCGCGTCCTTGTCCCCGCGATTTCGATCACGGCGGCGATCAACCGCGGTCGCTACGACGTCGCACCCTGCGAGCCCGTCGGGCACCCGACTCCCCCGGCCTTCCAGTTCGTGTGCGAGCCGGATCCCGCCGACGAATCGGCCTGGGTCTCGCTCTCGTTCACGCCGCCGAACCGGGTGCTCGGGAAGCGGGCGTTGAACGCGCTGGTCTGGCCGAACGGCGGCCAAACGCGCGCTTTTCGGCGCTTCGAGTACTCGAGCCCGCGCCCGATCGCCGATGCCGCGCTCTTCGCACCGGCCTTCCTCGACGAGCTGAACCAGGTGCGCGCACGGGCCGGTCTGCATCCGGTGGCCCTCGACGCGGCCCAGAGTGCGACGGCGACCCGCGTCGCCCCGCATTTCTTCGCGGCCATCACCGGTGCCACGAACGAACGGACGGCGGACGAGGCAGTGCTCGGGCTGCTCGCGGGTTGGGACGTCGAAGGCGACATCCGATCCGGGAGCTTCACATTCGGGGCAGTGCCCGAGACGGACGATCTGGCCATGCTCCTCGCGGCCACGCTCGAGGAGCCGCTGGCTCGCTTCACACTGCTCGACCCGCAGACCGATCGACTCGCCGTGGGCCCGATCCTCGGTGAGGCCGGGGACACGCCGGTGCTCGCCGCCGTGGTCACCGGCTACTCCCTCTTCGACGAGGGGACGAAGAATGCGGATGCGGAGGCCCTCTTCACCCGGCTGACGGCTGCGCGGCACGAGCGCGAGCTGCCGCCACCGTATCGCCTCGTCAAGGTATGGCTGGACGCCATGCATTCGGCCGACGAGGTCCGCTACGGCGAGACGCCGAAGCACGCGCTCGACGATCTTCTGCAGACATCCGTCACCACCCTCTCGCGGGAGGTCCTCGGCTGGTACCGTGAGACTTCGGAGCTCGGCGCGTTCGAGTTTCCCGAAGAGATGCTCTCGGCGCCCCGGCTCGGGACCGCGATCGGCGTGTCCCACCGCAAGGAACCCGGCGAGGCCTGGGGTCGCTACGTCGTGCTGATCGTTTCGGTAGCGCACTAGCGGCGGGAGCCGAGGACGCAATGCGCCGCTGCGGAGCCGGCGAACGGGAGAGCGGAGGCCTCGGTCGCGGCTGGCGAGCCCGGACGCCAACCGGCAGACGACCATGTGACGCCGCGGGCGTATTGGAGGTGGGTGGGTGGGTGACCTCAACGAGTTCTCCTTTTCTGTCCGCGCATTCCTGAGAGCGTACCGCTGGCGACGCATCGACCCGGTGCCGTGGGCACCGTTGGACAAGCCGCTGGCGGAATGCCGACTCGCACTGGTATCCAGCGCTGGCTTCGTGCTGCGCGACCAACCGCACTTCGACGAATCGATTCGCGGCGGTGACGTCAGCTTCAGGAACATCTCGAACGATGTCGATGTGTCCGACCTCGTCGATACCCACCGAAGCGAATCGTTCGACCACTCGGGGCTGTCCCGCGATCCGAATGTGGCTTTTCCCCTCGATCGATTCCGGGAGCTGGTCGAATCGGGCCGCGTCGGCTCGCTCGCGCACACACACCTGTCCTTCATGGGCTCAATCACGGCACCGGGGCGGCTCGTTCGCCACTCCGCTCCGGAGGCGGCGAGATCGCTCGTTCACGATTCGGTAGATGTCGCGCTTCTGGTACCCGTCTGACCGATGTGCAACCAGGCCGTGAGCCTGGTGGCCGCGGAGCTGGAGCGACAGGGAATCTCGACCGTGACGATCCAGCTGCTGCGAGAGGTCGCGGAGCGCGTCCAACCGCCGCGGGCACTCTTCGTTCCGTTTCGCCATGGCTACCCTCTCGATGCACCGGGCGACGATACCCGCCAGCACGCTGTTCTCGAGGCTGCCTTGCGCCTCCTCGAGACAGGCGCCCCGCCCCCGCCTCTGCTCGTGGAATTCGCGCCGCCCGGATTTCGAGACGCATGAACCGGAACGCCACACGGGATTCGAAGCGACCCCCTACCCTCCCGCGACAATTGGGCGCAAACGCGCTTCGGATGTGATCCAATCGACCCATGTGGAGAATTTCGATCATTGCGTTGGGGCTCGTGTCGATGACGGCGTGTGCTCCTTCCTATCACCGGGCAGCCCCGTATCGCTTCGATCGGGTCGCCGCGGCACAGCTTCAACGCCGCGCCAGTGATTGGTGTCGCGAACACGGAGAGCCCGCCGGCGAGCCGACCCAGCCGTTCTTCTCCGATGGCTGCTCTCTGTGGCCCGATGGGGCGCTCACGGGCGAGACGTGGCGGGAGTGCTGCGTGGAACACGACATTGCATACTGGTGTGGAGGAACGCGCGCAATGCGCGCCGAAGCGGACGAGCAGCTCGAGCGTTGCGTCGCAGAGACGTACGGCAGCTGGATGGGCAAGGCGATGAAGTGCGGTGTGCGTGTCGGTGGACACCCGTGGGTGCCCGCGTATTGGCGCTGGGGATACGGGCACGCCTATCCCGCGCCCTACTACGGACTGGACGACCGATGAATGGATTGGGCGACTGACGATGCGTGTCCGATACCTTCGGGTTCTCCCGCTGCTGCTCGTGCTCGCCGCGGCGTGCGCCACGGCGCCGCGCTGGGACACCTCCGACGAGTATCGAGCCCGGGACTTCCTGGTGGCCGACGCCCTGGACGATCAACACGCCGCGCGCGACGCCGGCATCGATGCGTCGCTGGCACCCGATCTCCTTCCTCCGCACAAGCTGCGCCCC
>JBHHVG010000316.1:0-4418 GCA_046754165.1 Myxococcota bacterium | reverse complement strand
GCGCTGTGGGTGATGGTGCTGGGCGGAGTGCTCGCGTCGGACCACCTCACCGAGACCCTCGACGACGGCTCCGCCTGCCTGGTGCTGGCCCGTCCAGTCGGGCGCGCGACCTTCGTCCTCGCGCGCCTCGCCGGCGCGCTCGGGATCACGGCGGTGACCGGCGCCGTGCTGCTCGGGGGTGCGGCGCTGCTCCTGCACGCGCGCCACGGGGTGCCCCTCGGCGCCGCGCTGTGGGCCGGGCTCGCCTGCGCGCTCGGAGTGGTGGTGGTCGCGGCGCTGGCGATGACCGCTTCGCTCTTCCTGCCGCGAATCGCAACGGTGCTGCTGGTGTTGATCGGCGTGGGCATCATCGCCGGTGTCAACGCGGTGGGGCTCTCGGGCGCGTCCCAGGGCGGCGTGGCGTGGGGCATCGATCGCTTCGGCCCGCCGCTCTGCGCGGCGGTCGCCGCGGCGCTCGCGCCGTGGATCGCGCCGACGGCGCTGGCGGCGGAGCCGTTGACCCTCGCGATCCGGGGGCTGGCCTGGGCCGTCGCGTCGGTGTCGCTGCTGGCGGTGGTCTTTCGCCGGAGCGACATCCCGAGCTGAAGCGGCCCTGCTAGGCGTCGACTTCGAACTCGTCGACCTCGGCGACGGTCACGGGGTGGGGCGCGTAGCCCGGCCCGCCGTCCCAGCCCGGGAGCTTGCTCGCCGCCTCGAGCCAGGACTCCGCGAGGCTCTCGTCGATGACGACGCTGCTGCCGTCAAAGCCCTCGGCGATGCCATCCCAGAGGTCCTGGCCGCCCTGCTCCCACCAGATCCGCGAGGTGTTCTCGAAGTCGATCGACAATCGCAGCATGGCTGCCCCCACTCATCGGCCGCCGGCGCCGCTCGTTGACCGCTGCCGGGACGCGGAAGCCAGCGACCTCTCTCTCTCAGGATCATAGGCAGATTTCCGCCGCGCGGGAGACCGCTTTCCCCTCGGGGAATAGAATCCACCCGGAAATATCCACTTTCTTCGCAAGTTCCGGCACCGCTTGCCGATGCGTTCCCTGGGACCCGGGAGGGGGGGACGTGAAGCCTCGGATGCTGTGCACGGACTGCGGCCGCACCGGCGAGGCCGACACGCTGCTCGAGGGCTCGGACGTCGTCGAGCTGGTCGGCTGGTGCTGCTTGGCGCTGCCGGGCCTGGCCTACTGCTGGTGGCGCCACGCGCTGCGGATCAAGGTCTGCGCGTTCTGTGGCGGCCGCGAGCTCATCCGGGAGACCCGGGCCGCACGGCAGCGAGAGCTGCCCCAGGCGCCGCCCTCGGGCGGGTCGCAGGTGCGCAACCTCTTCGGTCCGGTGCTCTGGCCCCGCGGTCTGGCGACACCGCGCGAGCGACTGCGGCGCGGCGGCGTCGTCGCGGCCCTGGCCGGAGCGCTCATCACCAGCCTCGCGGCAGCGCCCCTGGGCCTGGCGTCCGCCGAGGCGAGCTGGGCCGCGGTCTTGTGGCTCGGCGTCGCCTCGACCGGGTGGTCGGCCTACCAGGGGATCCGCGTCGCGCAGCTGCGCGCCGCCGAGTCCCGCTGCCGGGCCTGGGACCGCGACGGACGACCGTTGCGCATCGAGCTCATGGCCTGATCGGCGCGGCTACGGTGCGGGCGGCTGCTCGGGTCGCGCCAGGCCGCGCGCCTCCGCCGCGCGCTTCATCTTCTGGAGCAGGGCCGGCGACGGTGTCCCGGTGATCTTCAGGCCCTCCTGCTTCTGGAAGGCGCGGATGGCCGTGCGGGTGCCGGCGCCGACGATGCCGTCGATCTCGCCGATGGCGTAGCCCAGGGACAGCAGCGCCTCCTGGGTGTCGACCTTGAGGGCGAGCTCCGCGCGCTCCGCCTCGTAGCCGATGAAACCCTGGCCGTAGCTGGCCCGGATCGACAGGCCGCCGGGCGGCACGGGCTTTTCCGGGTGGCGCGCCAGCAGCAGGCCGTGGATGGCGCGGGCGAGATCGCGGTGGTCCTGGGCCGAGTTCTTGCGCAGCACGTTCGAGAGCACGGTCACCATGTAGTAGAGGCGGTCGTGTCCTGCGGGTGTCTCGATCAGCGCGATCGAGTTCATGTAGTTGCGCTTGTTGCCGTGGTACTTCTTGCAGACGAAGCCCGGCTCTTCCTGGCAGCTGTAGAGGGACCCGGACTTGAAGTACACCGCCGACGGCCGCAGCACGCCGGACGACCCGTAGCGGATGCGCCGCTCGGTGATGTAGAGCAGCCGTTTGATCTCGAGGCTCGAGAACTCGTCGACGAGTCGCCCCTGCTCCATCTTCAGCAGGAACCGGGTGAGCTCGCGCGGCGTGGCGTAGCTCGTCTTGCCGTCGATGCGCCTCTTGCCCTCGCGCGTGAAGAAGCTGCCCTGGCGGAGCTTCGTGAGGTCGAGGCCGTTGCGCGTGACCGGCGCCTCGATCGCATGCAGGAAGATCTCCGAGCGCTGCTTGCGCGGCGTCTCCTCGAAGAACTTCGCCGCCCGCTCGGAAGAGACCGGATACTCCACGCCGAAGTGTGACAGCAGGATCAGGTGCTTCTGGAGCATCCCGGCGGCGGAGTTCGAGCTGGGCGACATCATCCAGTCGAGGTAGGTGTAGAGCGTCGCCGTGTCTCCCTGTCGAATCGGCCGACGGGTGATGGTCCGCGTGTCCGGGTGCCAGAAGCGCACGGTGTGGTGGTCGTACACGCTGAAGATGTCCGCTGTGATCATCGACTCCCGCAGCACGCGCAGGCGCGCGTCGATGTCGTCGGGGTAGATGTCCGCCAGCGCTTGAAAGATCGCCAGCGCGACGAGAATCTTGCCCACGCTCCCGGGATTCTGGAGCTGATTGCCGTTCCACTCGGCGTAGGCCGGCGCGTCGACGTCGGACAGGTCGAGCAGCGAGATGCCGTAGCGGTCGGCCTGCGGACCGATAAGCTTCTTCACGCGCGCGGTGAGCGCCGGGTCCGGCGCCGGCAGCTCGAAGTCCCGGTGGCGAAGCATGCGCAGCTTGACCATCGACAGGGGCAGCAGCTCACCGGAGGGGCGCTTGCGGCCCGAGAGCACGCCCTCCTGGATCAGGCGCTGGTGCAGCAGCCGTCCGATCCCCGTCGTCTCGTAGCCGTCGAGGGGGTACGCCAGCGAGCGCGCGGGCAAGCCCGTCAGGCACAGACACAGCAGCGCGGCCAACGGAGCGGAGCAGAGCCGGCGATCCATGAGCTTCCCCTTGTGCAGTCGGCGCCCGAGTGTAGACCAGCGGCGCGCATTGCGAGCTGCGGGGGGTGCGGGATCCCATCGCTGTGGACACCCGAACCGGGCCCGCACGCACCGACGTCCGAGATCCGCCGAGGTCCACGGCTAGGGCAGGGCGAAGGCCATCAGGCTGTCGCCCGCCGTCGAGCGCATCTGCGCATGGCCCCCGGCGGCGATCACCACGAACTGCCGGCCGTCCGGTCGCACGCGGAAGGTCATGGGCGTCGCCTGCCCACCGGCCGGGAGGCGCCCCTTCCACAGCTCGTCACCGGTCTCGACGTCGAAGGCGCGCAGGTAGTCGTCGAGCGCCGCGCCGATGAACACCACGCCGCCGGCCGTCGAGAGCGGGCCGCCCATGTTGGGCACGCCCCAGCGCAGCGGGATCGGCACCGGCGCCAGGTCGCGCACGGTGCCCAGTGGCACCTCCCAGCGCAGCTCGCGGGAGGCGAGGTCGAGGGCGGCGAGCGTCCCCCAGGGCGGGGGGTTGCAGGGGACGCCGAACGGCGACACCAACACGCCGAGCCGCGCGACGTAGGGGGTGCCGGCCTGCTCCCCGCGGCCGACGTAGTGCGCGCGATCGCGGTCGAATTCGGCGTCGTCGCGGGGGATCAGCTGCACGGTGTTGGCGATGCGCGTGGTGTTCGCGATCAGCAGGCGGCGCACCGGGTCGTAGGCGACGCTGCCCCAGTTCGAGCCGCCGGCGGTGCCCGGGAAGATCACCGTGCCCTCCAGGCTCGGCGGCGTGAAGATCCCGTCGGAGCGCATCGAGCGGATCCGGTCGCGGCAGGCGCCGCGGTCCCAGGGCGTGAGCCCCCAGGCGTCCTCGGGCCGCAGCCCCTGCGGCACCAGCGGTGGGGGCCAGGTCGGAAAGGGCTGGGTGCGCGATGTCCCCTCGCCCGGCACGTCGGTCTGGGGCACCGGGCGCTCTGCTACCGGGAAGAGCGGCGCGCCGGTCTCACGGTGCAGGAAGAAGACATGGCCCATCTTCGTCGCCTGGACGACGGCGGGTACGCTCTCCCCGTCGAGGTCGAGGTCGATCAGCACCGGCTGCGAGCCGACGTCGTAGTCCCACAGGTTGTGGTGGACGGTCTGGAAGCTCCAGACCCGCTCGCCCGTCGAGGCGCGCAGGGCGACGACACTGTCCGCGTGGCGGTTGTCGCCGATGCGCGCGCCTCCGTAGAAGTCCGGCGATG
>JBHHVG010000315.1:0-4429 GCA_046754165.1 Myxococcota bacterium | reverse complement strand
AGGAGCTGGCGCTCGCCGCGGCGATCCAGCTCGCCGGGCTCCCGGGCGTCTCGCTGCTCGCGGCCGGAACCGACGGCAGCGACGGGCCCACCGACGCGGCCGGGGCCTTCGTCGACGGCGCGACCGCGTCGTCTGCCCGCGCGCGGGGCGCCGACCCGGAGGACGCGCTCCGCCGCAACGACTCCCACGGCTTCTTCTCGCGGGCGGGCGGGTTGCTGGTGACCGGACCCACGGGCACCAACGTGATGGATCTGGTGCTGCTGCGCGTCGATCCGCAGCCTGCCTCTGCGGAGTGAATTCTCATGTGTCGAATGCGTCCAAGACCGTGTAGCCTAAAGCTACAGCGTCCTGCCCCGCGGGGTCGATAGCGGATGGTGGACGAAATCGAAGACGCCCGCAGCGCCGGCGGCCCCCGGCGATTTCCGACGGGCCCGTGAGAGAGGAGACCCGTTCCGTGAGAGAAGAGAACCGCGTTCTGGAATTTCTGGCCGTGCGGACGATTTCCTTGCTGGCCGTCTCGGCGCTGGTATGCGCGTTCACGCTGGCCGTGGCGAGCACCGCCGAGGCGCAGAAGGCGAGGAGCGTCCAGACCGAGGCGGTGTGGATCAAGTTCGACCCCGAGGCGAAGACCGTCACCGCCAAGGTGAAGAAGCCCGGGCGCGGCAAGGACGCCAAGCTGCTCAAGCGGAACAAGGAGGCGGTCTTCCTCGTGAAGCCCGAGGGCTCCGTGCTGACCCGCACGACCGTGGCCATCAACGGCGTCAAGGGCGAGCTCTCGGACATTCCCGAGGGCAAGACCGTGAACATCTACTGGCGCCCAGACGAGAAGGACAAGACCAAGCCGCGCGCCCGCAAGATCGACGTCATCTTCAGCGACGAAGAGCTCTTGGAGCGGTACAAAGCGGACTAGCCGTCCTTCCGCGCGCAGCAGCCGGTCGCCATGCAGCGAGCCGACGAAAGAGAGCCGCGGTGACCGAACCCGAACAGTTCAAGCAGGTCCTGGCTAGCTGGACGACCGGGGTCACGATCGTCACGGCGCGGGATGGAGATCGCGTCCACGGCATGACGGTGACCGCCTTCAGCGAGGTGTCCCTGGATCCGCCCCTGGTCCTGTTGTGCGCGGATGTCGACTCGAACACCCATCCGGTGATCGCCGGCGGCAAGGTCTTCGCGGTCAACATCCTGGCCGCGGACCAGGCCCCCCTGTCGAACAAGTTCGCTTCGAAGCGCCAAGAGGCCGTGCGCTTCGAGGGCCTCGACTGCGACACCGCCGAGACCGGCGCCCCCCTCATCCCAGGAGCCGTCGCGAGCCTCGACTGCCGTCTGGTGGCGTCGCACCCGCATGGGGATCACGTGATCTACGTCGGCGAGGTGGTCGACATCACCATCCGCGACAAGCCCCCGCTGCTCTACTCCCGCGGCTGCTACGGCGTCTTCCAGGCGAGCTGAGGCTCACAGCGGAACGCGGGCGGCCCGCTGCGAGCGGGTGGTCGCGTCCGCAGTCGCGTCAGGCGGCCTCTTCCATGGCCGGGGTGTAGGTGCCGCCGCAGGCCGCGGCGTTGCAGCGCGCCCGGTGCAGGAGGGCGCGTTGCGCGGCCTCGACGTTGCCGGCGTCGCCCCCCCAGACGCGCAGCGGTGCGGCCTGCAGCGCGCGGCCGTACGAGAACGAGAGCTTCCACGGTGCGTCGCCCAGCTGGTTCATGGCGGAGAGGTGCGCTGTCGCCAGCTCGTCGCTCTGGCCGCCCGAGAGGAAGACGATCCCCGGGACCTCTGCGGGCACCGCGTTTCGGAAGCAGCGCAGCGTGGCCAGAGCCACCTCGGAGACGCCCGCCTGGCTAGCGCACTCGCTTCCGGACAGCACCATGTTGGGCTTGAGGATGATCTCGTTCGCGTTCACCCGCTGCTCGTAGAGCGCGTCGAAGACCCGGCGAAGGGCGCGCTCGGTCACCTCGTAGCAGCGATCGATGTCGTGTGGCCCGTCCATGATCACCTCGGGCTCGACGATCGGAACGATGCCGCCCTCGATGCAGAGGGCCGCGTAGCGCGCCAACGCGTGGGCATTGACGCCGAGGCAATAATCGCTGGGGATGCCGTCGCCGATGTTGATGACGGCGCGCCACTTGGCGAAACGGGCCCCGAGGCCGCGGTACTCGACCAGGCGGTCGCGCAGGCCGTCGAGGCCCTGGGTCACCTTCTCGCCCGGGGCCCCGGCCAGGTTCACGGCGCCGGTGTCGACCTTGATCCCGGGCAGGATGCCCTTCGAAGCGAGCAGGGCGGGGAAGGCGGTGCCGTCTGCCGTGCACTGGCGGATCGTCTCGTCGAAGAGGATCACGCCGCTGATGTATTCCTCCGCCCCCGGTGCGCTGAAGAGCAGCTCGCGGTAGGCGCGGCGGTTCTCCTCGGTCGACTCGACCTGGATGGAGTCGAAGCGCTTCTTGATGGTGGGGGAGCTCTCGTCGGCGGCGAGAATGCCCCTTCCCGGGGCCACCATCGCCCGTGCGGTATCGGCCAGCTCGGACATGTCGTCTTCCTCCACGCTGGATTCGGATGGAGCGGGGTCTCCAGCGGTGCGTCGAAGCGAATCAAAGCTACCGGCGAGATCGGGGGCGAGCAAGAGCGTTGGAAGCTCCGACGCGGCGATGTGATAGGGTCGGCCCGTGCAGCCGGTCCACTTCGTCGTCTACTCCGATTACCTCTGACCCTGGTGTTACAACGCGGCGGTCCGCCTGCGTCGACTGGAGGAAGAGTTCGCTGACGGGGTGCGCGTCGAGTGGCGGAGCTTTCTGCTGCGGCCCCAGCCCGGGGCGAAACGCGACCTCGAGAAGTTCCGGGCCTACACGCGCTCCTGGGCGCGCCCGGGCGCAGAAGAGGACAGCGGCAGCTTCCGATCCTGGCAGGGCGACGCGGGCCCACCGTCCCACAGCATTCCGCCCCATCTGGTGGCGAAGGCCGCGGCGGAGTTCTCCGCCGACAGCTTCCACGCCGTGCACGACGCGTTGCTCCGGGCCTACTTCGCCGACAGCCGCGACATCACCGACCCGGAAACGCTCCGCGCCGTGTGGGCGGAGGCGGGTCTCCCCGCGCAGGAGTTCGCGCGCTCCGAGAATCCGGAGCTGCTGCAGCGGACCCTCCGCGAGCACGAGTCGGCCCTCGAGGCCGGCGTGACCGGTGCACCCGCTGTCCAGCTGAAAGGGAACGACGCGGTCATCGTGGGCGCGCACCCGCTCGAGCTCTACCGCCGCTGGCTGCGTCGCACCCGCGCCGCCCGCGACGAGGCGGTGTCGGCCCGATGACGACACCGGGTGCGGACTTCGACATCTCCGGCCGGGTCGCCGTGGTGACCGGCGCCTCCGCAGGGCTCGGCATCGCCTTCGCGACGGGCCTGGCGGACGCCGGCGCCCGGGTGGTGATCGCGGCCCGGCGCGAGCCGCAGCTCCGCGAGCTCGCGGACGCGCTGACGAAGAGAGGCGCCGACGTCCTGGCCGTTCCCTGCGACGTGGCCGACGAGGCCGCCGTCGACGCCCTCGTCGCCGCGACCCTCGAGCGCTTCGGCGGCCTCGACATCCTGGTGAACAACGCGGGCACCACCGAGATCGTGCCGGCGGAGGAGGAGCCCCTCGCCGTCTTCGAGCGCGTGCTCGCTGTGAACCTGACGGGCGCCTTCGTGTGCGCCCAGCGCTGCGCCCGCCCGATGCTGGAAGCCGGGCGCGGTGCCATCGTCAACGTGGCCTCGGTGCTCGGCCTGGTCGGCGCGGGACAGATTCCGCAGGCCTCCTACGTCGCGTCCAAGGGCGGTCTCGTCAACCTGACCCGAGAGCTGGCGGCCCAGTGGGCGCGCCGCGGGGTCCGGGTGAACGCGCTGGCACCGGCCTGGTTCGAGAGCGAGATGACCGCGGAGATGTTCGACAACGAGCGCTCGCGGCGCTGGATCCAGCAGCGCACGCCGATGGGAAGGCCTGGCGCGCCCCACGAGCTGATCGGTCCGATGCTCTTCCTGGTCTCGGACGCGGCCAGCTACGTCACCGGCCAGACCCTGCCGGTCGACGGCGGCTGGACGATCGTCTAGCCGCGGGTTGCCGGCCGGATGGAGGGGCGGGCGCCTCGGCGGGGGCCCGCGTGGTGCGGCAGAGAGGACTCGAACCTCCACGGGGTTGCCCCCACCAGCCCCTCAAGCTGGCGCGTCTACCAATTCCGCCACTGCCGCAGTGGGGAGGGAGGCGCGAGGATAACGGACGCTCGCGGCTCCACAATCGCCGTCTACTGGGGGGCGCTCCCGTCGGCCGGCGCCTCTGCGGCGCTCCCCTCGCTGGCGGCCGCGTCGGCCGCGGCCTCGGGCTCGACGGTTCCGAGCTGCTCGAAGAGCGGCGCCTCGGCGGGGACCTCCTGCTCGACACCCTCCTGGAAGAGCTGGTCGGAAGCCCCCTCGGTG
>JBHHVG010000314.1:0-4436 GCA_046754165.1 Myxococcota bacterium | reverse complement strand
GGTCTCGTTGGCGAGCCGCTCGGCGCGACGCCGCGTTCCGGCGATCTTCTCGTCGCGCTCGTCGAGCACGCGGAAGATCGGCTTCAGGATCAACGCGTTCACGGGGTAGATCAGCGCGGCGAAGAACGCCACGAGAATGAGCAGCTTCTGGGGATCCGGGAGCAGCACCAGCTGCCCCTCGCTGGCCGCTGCGTTGCCGGCGGCGACGGCGCAGGCGAAGAACGCGGCGGTGGGCGCGACCCGTTGGTTCCAGCGGTCCCGTTTCATCTCGGCGTCGGCTCCGATCGGATTTCGTTTCGGCCCTGGACTGCGCGTCCGGATCGCCTGGATCCGGGTGGTCGGGCGGCCTGCGCTCTCGGTCGGGAGCCGGCGAATTCGGCTCCGGTGGAAGCTTTGCACCACCGCTTCGCGATTCGCCTCGGCGCCGTCTTGCGGGCGCCACGAGCCGCCCGTTCGGACCGCTCGTTTCGCCGGCCGTTCCCGATTCGCGAGCTCACGAACCCGGGATGACACCGACTCTCGAACACACCTGGAAAAACAATTCCGGCGGATCACCCACGGTGGCGACCCGCCAGTTCCGAGGGGGGAATTCTTGCATAGATGAGCCGAACTTCAAGGCGTTCGGGCGTCGGCTGCCGCGCCGGATTCGGACCGCTCGGACGGCGTTGCGGCGGCTTCGGTGGGCCGGGTCAGACAGCGTCCGCGAAAGAACGAGCCGTCGGCCAGCACCAGTCGGGGAGCCTCCAGCTGGGCGACGACGTGCGCGGTGGCGAGCAGCTCGACCTTCGACGAAGCGCGGACCTCGCCCTCGAGCCGGCCGGCCACCACGACTTCGCGGGCCGATACCCGGGCGCGCACGCGGGCGTTCTCCCCGATCCAGACGCAGCCGTCGGCGACGATCTCGCCCGCCACGGCGCCGTCTATGCGGGCGGCCTGACGCAGCTGCACCAGGCCCTCGAACTCGCCCTCGGCCGGGACGATCGCCTCCGGCGGGCGGACGGGGGCAGCGCGACGACCCGCTTCAGGCATCGCCGAGCAGGATCCCGGTGATGCGCTGCAGGTCGTCGTCACCGAAGTACTCGATCTCGATGCGGCCGCGGCTCGCATCTCCCTGGAGCTTGACGCGGGTCTGGAAGCGCTGACGCAGGCGGTCGATGACGCGCTGGATGTTGGGATCGACGGCGGTCGGCGTGCGCGGTCGGCGCTTGGCGGCCGGGCCGGCGATGGCGCGACCGAGCTGCTCGACGGCCCGCACCGACAGGTTCTCCCGGAGCAGGCGATCTCGCAGGTGGCGCCGCCGCTCCGGGTTGGCGACCTGGAGCAGCGCCTTGGCGTGGCCCGCCGTGATCCGGCGGCTCTCGACGTCCTCCTGCAGCTCCCGGGGCAGCTCGAGCAGCCGCAGGTGGTTGGCGACGGTCGAGCGGTCGAGACTCACGCGCCGGCCGATCTCCTCCTGCGTGAGGCCGCGATCGGACAGGCCCCGAAAGGCGTGCGCCAGCTCCATGGGATTCAGGTCGTGGCGCTGCACGTTCTCGACGAGTGCGAGCTCGAGCCGATCGCCCCCGTCCCTGTCTGCGACGACGGCGGGGATCGTGTCACGCCCGGCCACCCGTGACGCGCGCCAGCGGCGCTCGCCCACGATCAGCTCGTAGCGGTCGCCCGCCCGGCGCACGACCACGGGCTGGAGCACACCGTGCTGGCGAATCGAATCCGCCAGCCGATCGAGCTCGACGGTCTCGAAGCGGCGACGTGGCTGGTCTGGATTGGGGTCGATGGCGTCGACGGGAAGCTCCCCCGTCGTCTCCCCGACAGGGCCGCTCGCAGCCGCAGTCGCGGTCCGCGTCTGGGCCGGCGGAATCAGCGCGCCGATCCCGCGCCCCAATGCGTTTCGTCTAGCACTCATGACGGTCTCCCGGGGGTGGCGCCGCGGCGTGTGCCGGCGGCGGGGCCTGCGAGCGGGCCCGGCGCAGCAGCAGCTCGCGGGCGAGCTCGAGGTAGCTGGTCGCGCCCTTCGATTGGGCGTCGTAGAACAGGATGGGTTTGCCGTGGCTCGGCGCCTCGCTGAGACGGACGTTCCGCGGGATCACCGTCTCGAAGACCTGGTCGCCGAAGTGACCCCGGACCTCGTCGCGGACCTGGCGGCTGAGGTTGTTGCGCAGGTCGACCATGGTGAGGACGATTCCCTCGAGCGCCAGCGTCGGGTTGAGCTGGTCGCGGACGAGGTCGACGGTCTCGAGCAGGCCGGCCAGGCCTTCCAGCGCGTAGTACTCGCACTGCAGCGGGATCAGGACAGCGTCGGCCGCGCACAGCGCATTGATCGTCAGGAGCCCGAGGGACGGTGGACAATCGATCAGGATGGTGTCGTAGTCATCGTGCACGTCCGCCAGCGCCAGCTCGAGCTGACGCTCTCGGTTGAGCTTCGTGACCAGCTCGATCTCGGCCCCGTAGAGGTCTCGGCCCGACGGCACCACCTGGAGCTGGGGAAGCTCGGTCGCCAGCGCCACGTCCTTCATGACGCACTCACCGCTGAGTGCGTGATAGACATGGCGCGTCGCCGGAGCCAGGTTGTAGGCGCTGGTGGCGTTGGCCTGCGGGTCGAGATCCACAAGCAAGACCGAGCGTTCGGACGCCGCGATCGACGCGGCGAGGTTCACCGCGGTCGTGGTCTTGCCGACCCCGCCCTTCTGGTTCACGACCGCCAGGACCCGGCTACCGGGTGCGTTTCGCTGATCTTCGGCCAATATGCGCCCAAAGCGGCCTTCCCCCGGGGGAAGACGGCATGATCCTCAATGGGTACCACAGAATCGCGCGGATCGACCACGGAAACTGCGTCCGCGCGCTGCCCGGCCGCGTTCGGCAGCCGCCGAATCCGGAAAACGCCTTGCTTCTCAGAGGTTTACCCGTTCATCGGAGTGTTCGCGCCGCCCGCAGGACGTTCCACGTGGAACGAATCACGTGGCGCAGCGACGACCCCACCACAGCGTGCGCTCCGGGCCACCGAGGGGAACCCGATAGCGATCGAAGCCCTCCGCCCGGACTCCGGGAATCTCTGGGACGTCCGCGGGCGTCGCGCTTCGGAGCAGCAGCACGAGGCCTCCGTCCGCGACCCAGGGGAGCAGCCAGGGGATCGCCCGCGCCGGAGGCGCCAGCGCCTGGGCGACGGCGGCGGCGTGGGGCCGCGGCGAGAGCTCCTCCGCGCGTCCGTGCAACGGCTCTGCGTTGACCAGGCCCAGCTCGCGGACCGCGGCGCGCTGGAAGTGGTGCCGTTTGCGGCGCGCCTCGATCAAGGTCACGCGGCAGTGGGGGCGGAGAATCGCCAGCGGAAGACCCGGAAAGCCTGCGCCGGAGCCAACGTCTGCGAGGCGATCGACGTCCGGAAGGCACGTTGCGAGCGCGGCCGCATCCAGCACGAGGCGGTGGACGATGGCCTCGGCGCTGCGGTGCCCCGTGAGATTCATTCGCTCGGACCACGTCTCGAGCAGGTTGGCGAGGCCGACCAGGGCCTCCCGTTCGGAGGCACCGACCGCCAAGCCGAGCTCCGCGAGCCCCCGGTCGAGGAGGTCGCGAACGCGCGGGCTGTCTGAGGAGGCGGCGAAGCCCAGGATGTTCCCCGTGGAACGCTGAGCGCCGCCCGGAGGCATGGCTCAGCGGTGTGCGCCCGGAGAATAGGGAATCGAGGGGAAGGACCGGAAGCCCGACGCGGCGGGGTGGGTGTTCCACGTGAAACACCCGGCGGCGAGACTCAGTCTCGGCGGTCGGCGCGCGCGGACTCGGACTCTCGCAGTGCGCGCTCGTAGTCGGTCGCGCCCTCTGGAACGATCACGACCTGCCGGAAGCGACCCTCGCCGACACTCATGGTCGCCACGCCGTCCTCGTCGCGCAGCGCCAGGTGGATCGCACGCCGGTCGCGCCCGTTCATCGGGTCGAGGGCCACCGGCCTCCCCGATTTGCATGCCCGACCAGCGGCCCGGGTCGCCAAGCCGGAGAGCAGATCCTCCCGCGCCTCGGCGTTGCCCTCGATGTCGACGACCACCCGCAACGTGTCGCCTTCGCCCCGCTTGACTGCCTGATTGGCCAGCAGCTGGAGAGCGTCGACCGCCCGCCCGTCGCCACTGCCGAGGCTTCTCGCAGCCACACCGGTCACCTCGTAGACCAGGAGATCGCCCTCCGCGGTCTCGGAGATCTCGAAGGGCCCGACGTCCATCCGCTCAAGGGTCCCCAGGACGAAGGCCCCAATCTCGCCGAGCTCGCCGGAAGCCGTTCCGACCGATGGGACGGCCGCTGCTGGCACACCCTCGCGGAGGGGAGCCGCCTCCGCGGCGTCCCCCTGGCGCTCGGAGCGGCTGCCGCCTCGCCCGCCGCGGTCCCGGTCGCGACCCCGGCCTCGGCCGCGGTCCCGACCGCGGTCGCCGCGGTCCCGGGCCCGACCGCGGTCG
>JBHHVG010000313.1:0-4466 GCA_046754165.1 Myxococcota bacterium | reverse complement strand
CACGAGCTCGACCCGCGCACCCCGGGCCGCGACCCCGGCCAGCGCGCGGCACAGGGAGCCCCCGCAATCTCCCGACAGATCGCTGAGAACGACCAGCCGCAACGACCCGGATCCCCCGCCCGCGCTGAGACCCAGCGCCAGTTCGTCGATCGCGCCCGCGAGCGACGCCTCTCCGGCGGGGGCGAGGGCTGCCAGTGGCTCGAGCAACGGAGCGCGGTCCTCGCCGGCGCCGCTCTCGAACCGCGAGGTGGTGGCCGTGCAGCGGCCGTCCTCGGACCCGTGCAGCATGCGCAGTCCGATCGCGCGCTCCGACGGCAGGCTCCTCACGACGCGTCCCACCAGCGAGCGCGCGGCGGCGAGCCGTGATGGCCCGGCTTGCGCCGCCGCCGCCATCGAGGACGTCGCGTCGATCAACACCTCGACGCGCTCGCTCGCGCCGACAGGTCCGCCGGCGCGAAGCGCGGCGCCCCGCAGCACCTCGACGGCCACGCGCGCCATGGGCTTCGGCCGCGCCTGCGGCAGCGCGCAGGCGCCGAGGATCACAGCGGCGACGGCCGCGACGGCCCGCTTCACCGCGGAGACCCCGCGGCGGTGCGCGCGGCCCGGAAGGCGCGCATCAGCTTCGGTGGCGTGCGCATCGGATCCGGCGTGAACTCCGGGTCGATGGCGAGGGCGCGCGCGAGGCTCGCGCGGGCCGCCTGTGGGTCGCCCAGTGCGAGCTGGGCGGTCGCCGAGAGAAGCTCCAGACGGATGCGCGGAGCGGCGAGGTCGTCGGCACGGCGCATGGCGTCGAGGCGCGCACGGGCCTCCTCTCCGGCGTCGAGCGCTTCCCGGAAGTGCGCCTGCCGCAGGTGCTCCTCAGCGCGTCCGAGGTGGAGCTCCACCACCTCGAGCAGGCGTTGCCGCGCGGCGGCGCGCTCGGCCGGGTCGCGCTTGGGCAGCGGCTCGCCGACGGGGATGGCCCGCGCGAGGTCGACCCACGGATCGTCACCGCGGAAGCGAGCCGTCCGCAGCCGCCGGTTCGGCCGCACCACCGCCGGCCGATGAACGCGCACCGGGCGCGTTCGGGCCACGCCCGCGCTCGCCAGGGAATTGCCTGCGTCGAAGCATCGCAGCCGGCGCCACAGCAGATAGGCCCGCGTCGGCTCCGCCGCTTCGAGCGCGCGCGCGTCGCGCGCCAGCTCTTCCTGCCGCAACGCGGCCCAGCGCGCGCGCAGCGGATCCGGATCGTCGAGGGCCGGGACCGGATCCGGCTCGCCCGGCCAGCCCGCGCAGTCGTCGGCTCCGGCGCCGGCCGCCGCCGCGGACACACCGAGGCTGGCGCAAAGGACGACCCCCGCCGCCAGCCACCTCGGCCGAATCCACCTCCCTCCGAATGCCCGAGCCATCGCCGCAGTCTAGGTCTCCAGCCGGGCGCTGGCTGCGGTTGCGGCGGTCTGCGGCCGACGGAAGCTGCGCGGCCGCGGCGGCTTGACCCTCCGGGCCGCTCCCGCCTACCCTCGCGCCTTCGCGGAGCCTTCCCTCGGGTGGATCGTGACCGACACCAGTCAGCCGCAGCACCCCGTCGAGCGTTTCGCCTTGCGCGAGGACATCGAGGACCGTTCGGCCGTCCAGGGCCCATGACGGCGCTCCCGAGCTGGGGCCGTGCCTGCGTCGCCACCCTCGCGATGGCGTCGCTCGCGGCCGGGACGTCCTCGGGCGCCGGCAAGGTCGGGCCCGGCGCCTACTGCCCGCTCCCCAAGAGAGGCGAGACGCCCAAGTGTCTCGAGCCGGCGGTCGATGAGTACGCGGAGTTCTTCACGGCGCTGGCAGACGGCGAGGTCTCCGATGACGACGCTTCGCGGGTGGAGACCGCCGTCGCCTCCGGCGCATCCGGCGCCACACCGTACCTGGCGATCTCCTCCCTCTCGTTCGCCTACTTCCGCCTCGCCCAGAAGGCGGCGGAAGATCCGGGCATCCACCCGGCCGTGGTCGCCCGGCTCGAGCGGTGGAACGAGCTGCTCGCCCGGGCCTATGATGTCAGCGCCGAGGACCCGAGCTACCGCGCCGCCGTGCGGGAGGCTGCCCTCGACTTGAAGGAGAGCGCGCCGAGCATCCATCTGCGCTGCCTCGACGAGCGCGGCGAGACCGCCGAGTGCGACTCCACCGAGGCCGTGCTGCGGGGCTTCCACCGGGCCGGCGAGCAGGTCGGCATTCGCGGAGCGCTGAGCCACCTCTTCCAGCGAATCTTCGGCGGGGACGATTCATGACGAGCTTCGGGATGCGGATGCTGCGCGCCGCCGCGCTCCATGCGGACACTTTCGAGGAGGTCGAGGCCGACCGGAGCTCCATCGGGCAGGCCACGACCGTCGTCCTCGCAGCGTGCGCCGCGATCGGAGTGGCCCGTTACGTCCAGGGCCAGGGCTCCGGCGTCGCGGCCGGAGCCCTGGCGATCCAGGTGACGCTGTCGGTCGTCGAGCCGCTGGTGCTCTGGGTCGGCGGATCTGCCTTCGCGTTCATGGTCGGCGCCACCTTCTTCCGGGGTCCGGCGACCGAGACGGACTTCCCCGAGGTGCTGCGCACCACGGGATTCGCCTTCACACCGGCCCTGCTGCGCATCTTCGCCCTGCTGCCACCGCCGGCCCTGGGCCTCGGCATCGACCTCTTCGCCCGGGCGTGGGTCTTCGTCGCCTTCGTGGTGGCGGTGCGCCAGGCGCTCGACTTCACCACCGGCCGCGCCGTCGGGACCTTCGGCTTCGCCGCGCTGCTCTTGTGGCTTATGCTGTGGGGACTGTCGGTCGCTCCGCTGCCGGTCTAGCGGCGAGCGACGGCCGGGCTCAGAGCTGCGCCCGGATCGAGGCGAGCTCGCTGCGGATCTTCCGGAAACGCGAGCGATGGTCCGTCTCGATCACCAGGTTGCCCGATTCGAGCGCGTTGCCGGCGCCGAGATCCTTCAGCTTCTTGCGGGCGCCCGCGATGGTGTAGCGCTGCTCGTAGAGCAACTTCTTGATCAGCAGGATCATGTCGATATCGCGGCGACGGTAGAGCCGCTGCTTGGAACGCGACTTCTGCGGGGCCATCCAGCGGAACTCGGATTCCCAGTAGCGCAGGACATAGGGCTTGACGCCGGTGATGCGGCTGACCTCCCCGATGCGGAAGTAGCGCTTGTCCGGCGCTTCGGCTTCGACGCTCTCGGGTCCCGCCGCGGGCGGGTTGGTGCGTCTGGCCATGCTCTTCCCCTCTCGTGGTCGGTGAGCAATCGACACTAGCCGCCGCTCTCCGCGTCGCGGCCGGCCGACGTCTCGATCATATCCTCGTTGAGGATGTTCTTCAGCACCAGACTCGGCTTGAAGGTCAGGACCCGCCGCGCTTCCAGCAGGATCTCCTCGCCCGTCTGGGGGTTGCGTCCCTTGCGGGAATTCTTGCAGCGCACCACGAAGTTCCCGAAGCCCGAGATCTTGACCTTCTCCCCTCGGGCGAGCGTGTCCTTGATGGAGTCGAACACCTTCTCCACCAGCTCCGCGGATTCCTTCTTCGAGAATCCGACCTGTTCGTAAATCTGCTCAACAATGTCGGCTTTCGTCATGCAAGCCTCTCCTTCGATCCAGGACCTACCGAAGCTCACCACCAAAGCGATGAGACAGCATCTTCACGACCCGGTCGGTCGCCTTCGCCACTTCTCTCTCCGTGAGC
Organism: Myxococcota bacterium; assembly: GCA_046754165.1. Lineage (GTDB taxonomy): Bacteria > Myxococcota_A > UBA9160 > UBA9160 > SMWR01 > JAFDEI01. The sequence continues at coordinate 794 of JBHHVG010000313.1, read as the reverse complement.
GTCCGATCCTCCCGCTGGAACACCAGTCGGTACGCCAGGCTGATCTTGCCCTCGGGAACGCCCTTTCCCGTGTAGCGATCGAAGAGCTCGGCCGTCACGAGATCGCGACCGCCGGCCTTCCGGATCGCCGAGAGGATCTCCCCCGCCTTCTCATCGCGATCGACGACCACCGCGAGATCCCGCAGCACACGGGGCTGGCGAGAGATCTCGAGGAATCGCGGCACGCGCCGCGGCGCGGCCTCGAGCGCGCTCAGCTCGATCTCCATCACGGCACACGGAACCTCGAGCCCGAAATTCGCCGCCACCTGCGGATGAAGCTCTCCAATCACGCCGACCTCTCGCTGCCCGACCTCGATGGCCACCGACGCCCCGGGGTGGAGGTAGGGCGCCCCGCTTTCCCGCTGCAACGATGCCACATAACCCGCCTGAATTAAAAGCCTTTCTGCAAGGCCCTTGGCCTGGAAGAACAGCGCGGGCGGAGCGACCCGGCGCCACAGGCCCGGCTCCCGGGGCTCGGTCCAGAGCGCGGCCAGGCAGAGGGGCTCCTCCGGCGCCGCCTGCCGGCGACCCGGCAGGAAGATGCGGGCGACCTCGAAAATCGCCACGGCATCGAGCTGGCGACTCAGGTTCTGGTGGGCGACCCGGAGCAGCGACGGCAGCAGGCTGCTGCGCAGATGGGGCTCCTCCTCCCGGATGGGGTTCACCACCACGCGCTGGCTGCGGCGTCTGTCGTCCGCGGCGAGTCCCAGGGCGTCGCAATCCCCTGGGGGCACGAACGGCAGACAGACCACCTC
>JBHHVG010000312.1:0-4489 GCA_046754165.1 Myxococcota bacterium | reverse complement strand
GAGAGCGCGAGGAGCTCTCCGTCGACCTCGACCGTCACGCGGCCCTCGGTCTCGAGGGCGCGCAGCAGCGCGGCGCCGTCGGCGTCCGCCAGCGTCCGCTTGAGGGCCGGGATCTTCTTGCCCACCCGGGGACCGAGCGCCCGGAAGTTGGGCTTGACCTGGTAGGTGACGTAGGCATCGGCGCTCTCCACGAAGTGGACGTCGTGCACATTCAGCTCGTCGCGAATCAGATCGAGGTGCTGGTTCAAGGCCCCGGCAAGCCCTGCGTCCGCCAGCACGATCTCCGCCGCCGCCAGGGGTTGGCGCACCCGTAGCTTGTTGGTGGTGCGGACCTGGAGACCGAGGGAGACGAGGTCGCGGACCGCCGCCATGATCGCGGACAGCTCCGTGTCGATCGCGCCGTGGTCCGGCTCCGGATAGTCGCAGAAATGAACGCTCTCCTCGCGGGAGTCGCCGAAGGCGCGCACCGCGAGATTCTGCCACATCTCCTCGGTAGCGAACGGCAGGAACGGCGCCAGCAGCTTGGCCAGCGCCGTCAGGCATTCATAGAGGGTCCAGTGGACGTCGAGCTTGTCCTGCGGGAGGCCCTCGGCCCAGAAGCGGTCGCGGTTGCGCCGGACATACCAGTTGGAAAGAGCGTCGACGAACTCCGCGAGCGCGCCGGTGGCCTCGTAGATCCGAAACGCGTCCATGTGCCCGATGACCACGCGGGTCGTGAGCGCGAGCTCGGACAGGATCCAGTGATCGATCTGGGCGCGCTCCCCGGCGGGCCGGCGGCCCTCGCGACAGGTCTTCCCGGACGGGTCGAAACCGTCGATGTTCGCGTAGATCGTGAAGAAGGCGTAGACGTTGCGCAGCTTGAGCGGCAGCTCACGCTGCTGGCTGCGCACGCCGTGGAGCGAGTGGCGGGTCGGATTCCACGGCGGGTTGGACGAGTAGAAGAACCAGCGAAAGGCGTCGGCACCGGGGGCCGACGCGCTCGGATCTTCCACCCACACCTTGTGGGCCGGAGGCAGCCCGGGAACCTCGCGGGGCAGGGTCGCGCGGCCGCCCGGAGCGAACGCGACGCCCAACGCCTCGCGGTCGCGGTCCGCCAGACGGATGATGCGACGCGGCAGATCTCCCGGCCGCAGCTCGAGCTCGCGCGCCACTTCCGGCGCATCGTCCCGGTAGATCCGCACCCGGGCCGACTCTCCACGCAGATCGAGCCCCTCGTAGTCTTCGCGGGCCACGACTGCGCACCCTGGCTCGACCGCGGCGCCGTCCACCTCGACGCTGGCGAACTCCAGACGCACCCGATCGAAGATGATCTCCGGCGGCGTGTAGTTTCCCTTGCTCTTCGACTCCTTCTTCCCGGCGCGGTCGGCGACATGCCCGAGGACGATGCAGGTCTTGTAGGGACGCGGAAGCTCGCGCTCCGGAAACAGCAGCGTCGAGATCCACAGCAGTGAATTGAACCAGCCGCGGGTCTGGTCGATGGCCTCTGAGATGAAGTCCGCCGGATAGGCGGCCTCGAACTCCTCCCTCCCGGAGTGCGGGTAGCCCCATTGGGCAAAGGGCATCGATCCCGAATCGAACCAGGCATCGATCACCTCCGGGACGCGGCGATAGACGCCGGGCTCTCCCTCGACCGTCCAGGTCACGTCGTCGATCCACGGCTTGTGGACCCGCAAGTGGGGCGACAGGGTCGGGTCTTGGCTCTGCGCCTCGTCGAAGGCGTCGAAGGCCCGGGGGTTCTTTTCGAGGATCTCCGCAACCGATTCCGGGACCTGGATCGATCCGGTCTCGTCGTTCACCCACACGTTGAGCGGCGTCCCCCAGAACCGCTCGCGGGACAGCGCCCAGTCCACGTTGTTCCGCAGGAAGTCGCCGAATCGTCCCTCCCGGATGTGCTCCGGGAGCCATTGGATCTGCCGGTTGTTCGCGAGCGCTTGCTCGACGTGGTCACTCGTGCGGATGTACCACGCCGGTCGCGCGAACTGGATCAACGGATCCTCGTCGGAGCGCACGCAATACGGGTAGTCATGCCGAATCTGCTCGGCGTGCCACATGAGACCCCGCCGCTTCAGCTCGCGGCCGAGGTCGCGGTCGCAATCCTTCACCCACCGGCCGGCGTATTCGGCATCCGCGATGTCGGGATCGAAACCGCCGTCCGAGCGCACGGCACAGAGCAGCGGGAGCTCCGGATGGTCCCGCTGCTCGCGGCGCAGCAGCTCGAAGTCGACCTCGCCGAAGGCGGGTGCTACGTGCACGACGCCGGTTCCGGCGTCGAGTTCGACGAAGTCCGCTTCGACGACCCGCCAATAGGCGAGGTCTCCGGCGTTTCGGCTGAACCAGTCGAAGGGCGGGATGTAGGTCTGCCCGACGAGATCCGAACCGCGCAGGGTGCGTTCGACAGGGAGCTCTCGACCGACCTTCTCCGCCAACCCCTCGCGCAAGGCTTCGGCGACGATCAGCCGATTCTCTCCATCGCGCACGAGCACGTAGTCCACATCACCGCGCACCGCCGCCAGACTGTTCGAGGGCAGGGTCCAGGGCGTCGTGGTCCACACGAGCAGAGACGTCTCGGGATCATCGCGCAACGGGAAACGCACGTACACCGACGGGTCATCGATGGTCTTGTAACCCTCGCCAACCTCGGCGGCGGAGAGGACTGTGCCTCCCTGGGCCCACCACCAGACCACCTTGTGACCGCGGTAGAGCAGCCCCTGGGCGTGCAGCCGAGACAGCGCCCACCAGACGCTCTCGATGTAGCTCTGGTGGAAGGTCACGTAGGCGTCGTCGAGGTCGACCCAGAAGCCGAGCTTTTCGGTGAACTGCGTCCACTCTTCGGTGTAGCGAAACACACTGTCGAGACAGCGCCGGACGAAGGGCTCTACGCCGTACTCGACGATGGCGTCCTTGCCCGAGATGCGGAGCTCTTTCTCCACTTCGATCTCGACGGGAAGCCCGTGGGTGTCCCAACCAGCCTTTCGCGGCACGAAGAAGCCTCGCATCGACTTGTAACGCGGAAAGACGTCCTTCATCACACGCGTCAACGCGTGTCCGTTGTGCGGCAATCCATTCGCGGTCGGGGGGCCCTCGTAGAAGACGAAGCGCGGCTTTCCCTTCCTCCTCTCGAGCGACTTCTCGAAGATCTGGTGCTCCCGCCAGAACTCTCGGACATGAGACTCGGAGTCAGGGAAGTCGACGACGGGCGGAACTTTGTCGAACGTGGTCATCGCGCGCATAGGCTACCATTCAGGCTTGATTTCGCAGGGGATTTCGAGGTGAACGATTACTTCGGCGCCGGGATGCGCCTCTACATCGAACGTCTCGTGGACTGGGAGACACTCCTCGCGCTGCGCAACAGCGGGGCTGTGGACGTGGATGCGGAGGTCGGCGCTTACCGCACGATCCTCGAGACCGTCGGGTCGCTGGCGGCCGATTTCGAAGGCCCGGCCCGGGAGAACTGGTCCGCCGAGGCCGAGCTGACGTCGGACGGCGGCGCCGTCCCGCCGGCCCACATGCGGGACGCCTACGCCAAGCTCAAGCAGGCGGGGCTCGTCAGCCTGCCCGTGAGCGAGGAGTACGGCGGATACGGGGTGCCGGCCCTGCTCAACGGACTGGTGCTGGAGATGGTCGCCCGCGCCGACCCGAGCCTGATGATGATCATCGGTCTCCAGACCGGAGTGGCCAACGACATCGCCAAGTACGGCAGCGAGGAGGTCAAGAACACCTGGCTGCCGCGCTTCACCTCGGGAGACGTCCAGGGCTCGATGGACCTCACGGAGCCTCAGGCCGGCAGCGACCTGGGCGGCATCCAGACCCGGGTCGCCGAGCTCAGTGGAGACGAGGTCCAGGTCGACGGCCAGAAGATCTTCATCTCGAACGGCGGAGCCGAAGTCCACCTCGTGCTCGCCCGCGACGAGGACACCAGCGCGCAGTCGAAGGGGACGACGAACGGCCTGTCCCTGGTGCTGGTCCCACGCCATCGGGAGGATGGGTCCGACAACGGTGTACGCGTGTCGCGCCTCGAGAAGAAGCTCGGCATCCACGGCTCGCCGACCTGCGAGGTGGTCTTCGAAGGTTCGATCGGCGTCCGCCTCGGGAAGAAGGGCGACGGCTTTCGCGCCATGCTCGACTTGATGAACGCCGCGCGGCTCGGCGTCGCCTCCCAGGCATTGGGTCTCTGTGACGCGGCCCTCCATGACGCGATCGAGTACGCCAACCAGAGAGAGCAGTTCGGAAAGACGGTCGGATCCCAGCCTTTGCTCCTGGGAATGCTCGCCAAGATGGCCGTAAACATCGAAGCCGTGCGCGCCATCGTCTACCGCACCTACGGGCTGCTCGACATGACGCTCGCGCGAGAAATCGCGCTCGAACGAGGCGACCTTTCCGAAGCCGAGCGCGGAGAGATCCAGAAGGACCTGGAGCGCGACACCGCGCGGCTGCGCTTGCTGACGCCGCTTTGCAAGTACTTCGCCACCGAAGTCTGCTCCGACGTCAC
>JBHHVG010000311.1:0-4492 GCA_046754165.1 Myxococcota bacterium | reverse complement strand
TGTTCCTAATGTCAGGTGATTGAAAGACAGCGCCGCCACGCCGGGCCCGTCGTGGCGCACGATCCAGTCGAGCTCCTTCGGATCCGCGGTCTGCATCACCAGGACCCTGGGCGTGATCAGCCGCACGAGCGGGGCCGGGGGCGCTTCGCCCTCGACGACGAGCACCAGCTTGAAGAAGCGATCGAGGAAGTCCGCCAGCCCGCCCACCCGCAGATCGCGTCCGGCGAGGCGCACGACCAGGGCGAGCTTGACCTTCCGCTCCGCGCGGCTCCAACGCTCGAAGGGATGCGCGTCGAGGAGCGTTTCGTGCTCGCAGGCCCGGTACAGGCCCTGGGCCACGAGCTCGACGACCCGGGTCACGGCAAAGGCCCTGCCGATCTCCGCCAGGGCCCGACCCATGGCATCGCGCAGATCGTCTCCTTCCTCGAGCACGACGCGGAAGAGGCCCTCGCGCTGCGCCAGGAGCTCGTTGCAGACATCGAGGGCGCGGACCACCACGTCGCCGTGTTCGATCGTCGGCGGCTCGACGTGCGAGAGCAGCTTCGCCATGCGCCCGGGGTCGATGCGCCCGGCCGCGAACTCACCGAGCTCGGCGCGCGCGGTCTCGATCGATGATCCGTTGGACTCCACGCGCCTGCTGATCAGCAGGCGGATCTGCTCGCTGGTATTCGCGAGCTTCGAACGAAAGGCCTCGATCGGAAGAGCGAGGGCGTCGAGGGACTGCTGTGTACGGGGGTCAGACGGCATAGCGGTCGAACTCCTCGTTGAGCCGCTCGATGTTCTCGGCGGCGGTGTACGTCGGCAGGTGGCGAATGTCGTCGTAGCGCGGCCGCGCGGCATCCCGGTAGAAGACGCCGAGGCGGACGCGTTCGGACTCCTCGGCGAGCACCCTGGCGCGATCGAGATCTGCCGGGTCGTGCTCCAGACGCCGTTTGTAGATCTTGTCGAGGCTCGGAACGGTGACGCCGTCGCGATGGACCAGCATCTCGTGCAGATCGGGCGTTCGCGCCTGCTCCGCGAAGAGCGGGGCCGTGAACTTGGGGCAGCGCTGCAGGATGCGCAGGAACGAGAAGCCCGGATGCTTATAGGCGGCCCGGATCGTGGCGAGGAGGTGGGCGGGCACCCAGTCGGCCGTCTGCGCCACGAAGGAGACGTTCGTCACGCCCAGCGTCGCGGCGATCGGGTTGAGGGCGGGCAGGAAGCTGCCCCTGGGCTGGGTATTCGTCTTGTAGCCCTGAGGTGTCGTGGGCGAGGTCTGGTTCTTCGTGAGGCCATAGATCGCGTTGTCGAGCAGCAGGACGGTCATGTCGATGTTGTAGCGGGTGGCGTGGAGCCAGTGGCCCGCGCCGATCGAACAGCAATCCCCGTCCCCCATCACGACGAAGACGTGCAGATCCGGGCGGCTCAGCTTGATGCCCGTCGCGACGGGCAATGCGCGCCCGTGGATGCCGTGGAAGCCGTAGGTGTTGAGGTAGTGGGGAAAGCGGCTCGAGCATCCGATCCCCGACACGAAGACCGTGCGCTCCGGGAGCAGCTGCTCGTCTCGCAACAAGCGCTTCACCGCGTTGAGCACGCCGTGGTCGCCACAGCCGCCGCACCAGCGCGGCACGATATCGCCATAGTCATCCAGGTCGAAGACGCGCTCGTCGTCGAGCCCACAGCCGAAGAAGGAACGAATCGGATCACTCATGACGGCGTGCCTCCATTTCGTCGATGCGCGACAGCTTGTTGAGGATGGCCTCGTGGATCTGGCCGGGACGCAGCGGCTGGCCGGGGACACGGGTCCAGCAATCCGCGTCGACCAGCGTCTGCGCGCGCAGCAGGAAGGCGAGCTGCCCGAGGCGCCGATTCTCGGCTGTGATGTGCGGTGCGTCCACGTCGTCGCTGTAGTTGATCTCGACGGTCATGACGTGGTCGAAACGCGCGAAGATGTCGGACAGGCCGGGCTGCATCGGAGAGAGGAAGGTGATGTGCGTGGAGGAGACCGAGTGCCCCTCGGCACGCGCGCGGTCCACCGCCTCCTCGATCGCCCCCTTGGTGCTGCCCCAGCCCACGATCAGGAGCCGGCCCGAGTCGTCGCCGTGGATGGACGGGGGCGACATGGTCTCGTGGAGCAATGCGAGCTTTCGGCTGCGCATGTCGCAGCCCAGCTGGTTGATCTCGGGTGTGTAGTCGACCTTGCTGTCCTGGTTGTGGTTGAGCCCGGTCACGGTGTGCATGCCCCCGGGCTGGCCGGGCACGATTCGCTGTGACAGCCCGGTGTCCGGGTCCCATTCGTAGGGACGCTCGCCGCTGCCCACGGCCCGGTGGTTCGGGGGAGCGGCGTGCCAGTGTTCATCCAGCGGCGGCCGGCGGAATTGCTGCTGGCCGCTCGCGAGGTTGGCGTCGGAGAGCACGATGACGACGCAGCGGAACGTCTTGGCGATGCGGCGCGCCGTGATCATCGCGTGAAAGCACTCTTCGATGGTGGCCGGCGCCATGACGACGCGAGGCGAGTCGCCGGGTTGCGCGAACAGTGCCGGGAGCAGGTCGCTCTGCTCCACCTTGGTGGGGAGCCCCGTGCTGGGGCCGCCGCGTTGGACGTCGAGCACCACCAGCGGGATCTCGGTCATGATTGCCAGGCCGATGAACTCGGACTTGAGCGCCAGGCCCGGACCGGAGGTGACCGTGAGGGCGACCTTGCCCGCATAGGAGGCCCCGATCGCCACGCCGGCAGCGGCGATCTCGTCTTCGGATTGATGGACCTTGCCGCCGTAGGTCTCGAACATGTCGCAGAGGTAGTGGGAGACGGAGGTCGCCGGCGTGATGGGGTACATGGCGCAGAACTCCATCCCCGACGCGACGGCACCGAGCGCCGACGCCTGGTTGCCGTTCATGACGACCCGCGGCTCGTCGATCTCGACGCGCGGAATCTCGACACGGAAGTCCAGGTTGCGCTCTGCCCACTCCACGCCGAGATCGAGCAGATCGCAGTTCGACTTCGAGACCTCTGCCGGCTTCTTCGCGAACTGCAGCCGGATCTGATCGCGGATCTTGTCGAGGTCGTGACCGTAGATCTGCGCCAGCAACCCCAGGACGAACATGTTCTTGCCCTTGCGGGGGTCGTCGACCCTGCGCAGACACTCTTCCTCCATCGGGACGTGGATGATCCGATAGCCGGATTCGCCCATCTCCTCCATGGCGGCCTTCCACTCCTGGCGGATCTCTTCGTCGGAGTGGGTGCTCCACATGGATTCGATCAGGACGATGCAGTCGTCCGCCAACGCGTTGAGGCGATGTCGCGAGAGCAGCACCTGCTCGTTGAACGCCACGACGAGCTTGGCCTCGTCTCCCCAATTCGTGACCTGGTCTCGGCCGAAGCGGATCAGGTTGCCGCTCGCGCTCGCCGGCGTCCGCGCCGGCGGCTCGATCTCGGCCGGAATCAGCTCTACGGTCCAGACGCCATAGCTCATCTTCGCCGACACGGCGGCGAAGATCTGGCCGCACTTCTGCGCCCCTTCGCCAGAGTCCGACACGATCTCGAGAACGTGCTCGTTGGTGTGGATCACGTTCTTCGCAACGGTTTCGGGGTCGGCCGCCGGCGACGAGCCGACGGCAGAAGCGGGAGAAGAGCTGTTCACGTGCTTCACTCCTGATCAGTTGGGTCGACACCGAGCACAGCCGCATTCTCCGCGGGAGGTGGCCTGCCCCGTGGCGGTCTCAGCCCCTCGAAACATTTGCAAGCGCCGTACCAGCCGAGGGATCGCGCTTGCCGGGCGGAGTCGCCCCGCGGTGGCTTCGCTGCGCCGGAGCGCGCTTCATCGCGACGCGCGTGCGGGGCCCGGGGTGTGCCGGGGCTGCCGGCTCGGTCGCCGGGTCGAGGCCCTGGGGCACGATGACTCATCCTCCTCGTCGCGTCGTGCGGCGGCGGCCCGCCGCCGCCCCTCGCCGTGGTACAGATCCTGCACGAGTTCGTGTCGGGGCCTCGGCGCGGAATCGCTGCGAGGGACCGGATGCCCGGGGCCAGCGGACTCGAGGAGGCGGGAAGGCAGCGACGAGGCGACGGTCGAACACTGCGCGGAGGGAACAGCCATGACGACGAAGGACGAACGCGGGCAGCCAGGTGGGGGCGATCGGGAGCCCCCGACCGAGCGCGTCGAAGAGGATCACCGCGCACTCCTGGCCCAGCTCGATGCCATTGCAGCCCCGACGACGCGGGCGGTCTTGCTCTCAGGCCTGCTCGCCGTGCACAAGCTGCTGCTCGAGCACTTCGCCCTCGAGGAGCGGGTCGACGGCCTCTACGATGATCTGCTGAGCCGCCACCCCTCGCGGGCTCACGAGCTGGTCGCGCTGCGGGACGAACACCGGGTGATCCTCGACGAGTTCGACGCGCTCCGTCGGCAGCTGAAGGGGCGGATGGATGCAGAGGGGACGGTCGAGGAGATCGCCGAGCCCATGATGCGGGATGTCGCGCGCTGGATGGAGCGGCTTCGTCGCCATGAGCACGAAGAGT
>JBHHVG010000310.1:0-4500 GCA_046754165.1 Myxococcota bacterium | reverse complement strand
CAACCACGCGCCCTTCTGCGATCGCGTGGCCCGAAAGCAGCCGACGAACCTCACTCTCTGACAGGCCGATCAATTGTTCGCCCTTGAACGTGCACGATCGTTCGCAGATGACTGCCACAATCGAATCGTTGCAGGTCTGAATCAGTACGTCTTGTGCGTCCGACCTGTACCAAGCCCATCGGTCTGTGCCATCCCATTCATCTTCATACTTGTGAACGTCGATGGATTCTCCAAGGGATTCGATAGACGCTCCGAATTCAATTGGACCAATCGACGTACCAGGAATCAACTCCCATTCCATAGAAAGCCCTCTATTAGGCGATGGGCTCTTGCGTGCGCGAACCCGATGAGGTTCGATCGATGGGGCCACGAACACTTTAAACCGTCAACTTTCCGTCTGTCCGCTTGTCGTTTTCGCAGTATCTGGCGGAAGGCTTGGCTCGCGCAGCATCTTCTGAATCTGTCTTATCTGAAAGTCGAATATGATCCATGGATATGTACCCCTCATCATCGGATTGATTCCACTGTGGTGTGTGAGTCCCTTCTTCGCTTGATCAATCTTCCGCTTGAGTCTCATGATGTTTCGCCGAATTGCCGCTTTTTCTGCACGGCTTCCAGTCCGATTGATCTTCTTTCTATCTTTCCTTAGATTATCGAGCTTTCTTTCCATCTCCTCGATCGCCTTCTTGTTCTTTCCATGTGGATCGCTTTTCCCTGTAGCGCTGGCTGAGGCGACCGCCGGATCTTCGCCGGACGTTTCTTCAGTTGGGGAATCGGGGGATCCAGCGGGCGCCGGCGATCCGCCGTTTCCTCTGCCACCAGAAACGCTTCCTCCCAGGGAGCTCGCTCCGGGCGGGCTAGACAGGCCCGGCCCGTTCGACGGGCTCGGCCCACTGTCAGCCTCGGTCACGAGCGTCGGAATTTCCCCAGAGAAATCCCAATACGAGAACATTCCCGTCGGGTCTGTAAAGCTGGCAGGATTGTTCCGAGCATACGCATTCACCGACTGCGGATCGGTGGCATCGCCCACGACCGGATCGATCGATAGGAAGATCCCCGCATTCGGGTCCATCCAGCGCGCCTGCATGTAGTACAGCCCCAGCGTCGCCTGCATCCGGTGCCCCGCGTAGTGCCGAGGCAAGGACGACTGGCTCCCCGCCATCGCGTACTCCGCCCCAAACGGGGTGTACACCAGATTCCGCTCCCGGTTCCCGTCGATGTCGAGGATCACCATCCCCGTGCCCAAGGGGTCCGTGAGCTCTCACCGGAAGGTCGGGCCGCCGCCGCCCCCGGACCACGAGACCGGCGGCACGAGGGCCGTTCCCCCCGCCTGCCGCAGGGACTCCGACACCCGCTTGCTGGCGATCACCTCCCCGAAGACCCGGATGAAGATCCGGGCCGAGGCGTCGGCGGGGGAGCGGTCGCTCTCGTAGTCGTCGCCGATGTAGGCGGTGAATGTGGCGTAGCCCCGCAGGGCGCTGATGCGCTTGCCGCTCACGTCGTAGTGCAGGGCCTCGAGGTTGCAGGCGCCTGGGCTGGTGCCCGCGCAGCTGAGGCGGTTGGCGGAGTCGAAGCTGAAGTGCTGCGTCACGCCCCGGCCCAGGATCGAGCTGACGTTGCCGTCGGCGTCGTAGCCATCATCGGAGCGACTCGTTCGTCCTGAACCGCGCCGCATACGCTCTTCCCTTTCCCGATCGCCAGCTGACGGCGGAGCGAAACGGATGGGCGACACGAGGTCGACGGAGAAGATGCCGGCGTTCGCGAACACTTCTATCCTACCCGCACGGATCGAGGAGCGAGGAAATGGCCGACGACCTCTACGGAACCCCCGAGCACGAGCTCTTCCGCGAGACGGTGCGCAAGTTCGTCGAGGAGGAGCTGCGCCCGCGGGCCCGCGAGTTCGACGCGATGGGTCGCGTCGACAAGTCCCTCTTCAAGAAGATGGGCGACCTCGGGATGCTGGGTCTGCGCTACGACCCCGCCTACGGCGGCGCGGGCCTCGACTGGTCGTTCAGCGCCGTGATGATCGAAGAGATCGCCGGCTGCGACAACGCCGGCGTCGGCATGGGGATCGCCGTCCACACCGACATGGCGACGCCGTCGCTCGCCGAGTTCGGGAGCGAGGAGCTGAAGCAGCAGTACCTGGTGCCGGCGATCGCCGGGGAGCAGGTGTCGGCCATCGCGGTCACCGAGCCCGATGCCGGCTCGGACGTGGCGGGGATCAAGACCCGGGCGGTGCGCGACGGCGACGACTGGGTGATCAACGGCTCCAAGATCTACATCACCAACGCCGCCACCGCGGACTGGCTGTGCCTGCTCGCCGTGACGGATCCCGACGCGCGCACCGGCGGCTTCTCGCAGATCATCGTCCCCACCGACGCGCCGGGATTCCGCTACGACCTGCTCGACAAGATCGGAAACTGGGGATCGGACACCGGGCAGCTCTTCTTCGACGACGTTCGCGTGCCGGTGGCGAACACCATCGGGGACATCGGCCGGGGGTTCCAGCAGCAGATGATGCAGTTCCAGGACGAGCGCCTCGTGGCCTGTGTGAGCGCCGTCGCGGGCTCGCAGCATCTGTGGGAGGAGACGCGGCGCTGGTCTGAGCAGCGGGTCCTCTTCGGCAAGCCGCTGTCGAAGATGCAGAATACCCAGTTCAAGATGGTCGAGTGCTGCACCCAGCTGGCGGCGGCGAGGGCGCTCGTCCGGGAGTGCGTGAAGAAGCGGGTCGACGGCGTCGATGCCACCCAGCTCATCACGATGGCCAAGCTCTTCTGCGGCCGCGTCGCGCGCCAGGTCGCCGACGAGTGCATCCAGCTCCACGGCGGCTACGGCTACATGAAGGAGAGCATGGCGGGCCGGGCCTTCGTCGACAGCCGCCTCGCCAGCATCGGCGGGGGCGCCGACGAGACCATGATGCACTACCTCGCCAAGCAGCTCGGGTTCTGACGGAGATCGCCCGGCCCTGTGCTGCGTGTCACCGGATTGCACTCAGGGCGAGCAGCATCTGTCCCAGATAGTACGCCGGCAATCCCCACAGCTGGTTCGCGAAGGACGGGGCGATGAACCGCTGGCGGGCGACCGCCAGATCCGAGGCGAAGAAGAAGCTGGCGCCTGCGAACAGCTTCAGCGCCTGGCCACCATCCATCATCCAGCGGCCGTCACCGGCCTCGAGCACGGCGATCGCACCGATCATCATCGAGGCGATCACCGCGACGTACACCAGCACCGGTAGCCGCATGCGCCCGAGATGCCGCCACAACCACAGCACGCTGGCGGCGGCCGCGATCAGCGGCAGCAAGGCGTAGGGCGTTGCCCAGCTCGACAGCGGCGCCACCCGCGTGAATGCGGCGACGTAACACAGGTGGCCGGCGAGGAAGGCCACGAGCCCCGAGAGAAAGCAGCGCTGGCCGCGGAGCATCAACAGCACATCGCCGGCGGCGCCGAACATCAGGCCGATCACGATGAGGCGGCCGTACGCGGGGGCGGCGTCGAGAGCGCCGCCCAGCACCGCGACGGCGATGAAGCACGCGGAGGCCAGCGGCTTGAAGAGGTAGCGGAGCCGGTCGTTCTCGGAGCTCTCAGCGTAGAGCAGCAGGCCGAGGAAGGCGCCGCAGAGGATCGCGAGGAGACCGGTGCTCACGGCGACGCCCGCGCGTCGTCGATCCGGGCGCAGCCACCGGCGGCGCCCGACACCACGAGCGGCCGCCGGTCCCGGCCGCGGAATCGGATGGATGGGTTTCCGCGACGCGCGGTCGGCGCGCCGCATCCCGAGGCCGGAACGCACGCCGACCTGTTGTAGAGTGAGCTGCATGCCCGGCTGCCTCGAGCGCCCGCTCCGTCCCGAAGCCCGGATCCGGTCGGGTACCGGCGCGCCGGTGGAGGGGAGTGCCCATGCCGGCGAACGTCGAGGGCAAGACCGCGCTCATCACGGGTGCGGGCAAGTGCACGGGAATCGGCAGCGCCATCGCGCGGCGCATGGCGGCCGGTGGGGCCAACGTCGTGCTCACGGATCTCGCCGGTGGGCCCGAGGTGATGGAGGGCCTCGGGCGCGGCTCGCTCGCGGCGCTGGAGGAGACCGCGGCCGAGCTGGCAGACGCGCACGGGGTCCAGACCCTGGCGCTGCCCCTGGACGTGACGGACGACGCATCGGTGCGGGCCGCCATGACGGAGGTAGGCGAGCGCTTCGGCCGCATCGACGCGCTCTTCAACAACGCCGGCACCGTCTTCGGCGCCCCGTCTCCGCTGCACGCGTATGACCTCGAGGCCTGGCAGCAGACGCTGGACGTGAACCTCACGGGTGTGCTGCGGGTGACGCGCGCCGCCGTGCCCCTGATGCAGGGGGCCGCGAGCGCCATCGTCAACACCGCGTCGCGAGCCGGGAAGACGCCGGCGGCCGGAAACGGCGCCTACTCCGTCTCCAAAGCGGGCGTCCTCATGGCCACCAAGGTGATGGCCGTCGAGCTGGCTCCCCTCGGCATTCGCGTCAACGCCATCTGC
>JBHHVG010000309.1:0-4501 GCA_046754165.1 Myxococcota bacterium | reverse complement strand
ACGATGTAGATCCAGTGCAGGATCGCCGAGTGGGCCGCGACGCCCGCCAGCCCCGCGAGCCAGGCGGCCCGCCGCGGCGCGAGACCCCGCAGCCCCAGCAGCAGCAGGCCGGGTCCGACCCAGGCGAGCGCGACGCCCAGATCGACGACCCGATCGCCCAGGGGATGGGGGAAGCAGAGAAACGTGGTGACGGCGTAGCCCGCGAGCAGCCCCGCCTGGAGCCGCGGGCCCGGGATGAGGCGCGGCGGGGTCACGGCTGGATCGCCCGCCACAGTCGTCGCTCCTCCCTCCGCATCTGCCGCGCCTCGTCGTCGGAAAGGTGATCGTGTCCCAGCAGGTGCAGCGTCCCGTGGATCAGCAGGCGCGCCACCTCCCCGTCGAGGCTGCGGTGGGCGCGCCGCGCCTGGCGCCTGGCGGTCTCGAGGCTGATGACGACGTCCCCCAGCCACGTCGGTCCCGGCCGTGCCGACCCGTCCTCGAGCTGGGAGAAGGAGAGCACGTCGGTGGGGCCGTGCTTTCCGCGGTAGCGGGCGTTGAGCAGGGCGATGGCGGCATCGTCTACCAGGGCGATGGAGAGCTCGGAGCGGCCCCTCGAGAGCGCCCGCAGGATCCCCGCCGCACGCGAACGAAGCAGGCGTCGATCGACGGCCGGCAACCCCTCGGCCCGGTCTCCGCCGGTCAGCAGCACCGTCACTGCCGGGAGTTCTCGTCTTCCTCTCGGGCCCCCGCTTTTCTGGAACCGTGGCGCTCGTAGGCGCGGATGATCGACTGCACCAGGGGGTGGCGCACCACGTCGCCCTCGGTGAAGTGCATGAACCCAATGCCCTCGACGTCCTTCAGCACGTCCGCGGCTTCGACCAGACCGCTGCGCTTCTCCGGAGGCAGGTCGATCTGGGTGATGTCGCCGGTGACGACGGCCTTCGAATCGAAGCCGAGCCGGGTGAGGAACATCTTCATCTGCTCGCTGGTGGTGTTCTGGGCCTCGTCGAGGATCACGAAGGCGTCGTTCAGGGTTCGCCCGCGCATGAAGGCCAGCGGCGCCACCTCGATCACGCCGCGCTCCATCAGCCGGGTCGCCTTCTCGAAGGGCATCATGTCCGAGAGGGCGTCGTACAGGGGACGCAGGTAGGGGTCGACCTTCTCGGCCATGGTGCCCGGCAAGAAACCGAGCTTCTCTCCGGCCTCGACGGCCGGCCGGGTCAGGATGACCCGGGACACCTCGTGGCGATTCAGGGCGGCGATGGCGATGGCCATGGCGATGTAGGTCTTCCCGGTGCCTGCCGGCCCGAGGGCGAGCACCAGGTCGCGCGTTCGCATCAGCTCGATGTAGCGGCGCTGCGACAGGTTCTTGGCCGTGATGCGCCGGCGGGAGCCGACCGCAGAAAGCACGTCCTCGTAGACGCGGTCGAGATCGACCTCCGGCTCCTCGGTCACCGTCCGGACGGCCTGGCGGACGTCGCGGTCGTGGAGGGGGCCACCGACCCGGGCCTGGCCGTAGAGACCTTCCAGGATCTTGCGGGCCTTGCCGACGTCGCCGGCCGACCCGACCAGCCGCACCTCGTTGCCGCGGGCGCGGGCGTCGATCCCCAGCTCCTGCTCGAGGATTCGCAGCGTTCGATCGCCGTCTCCGTAGAGTACGGAGGCGGTGTGATTGTCGTCGAAGATGAGGGTTTGACGGGTTGTGGCGTCGTTCCGACCCAGGGGATACTCCGCGGCCGCTTCGAGACCGGCTCAGCGCTCCGGTGCGAGCAGGACAGCGCCGTCCTCACGCTCGACGTAATAGTAGGGGTGGCCCTGATCCGACGCCAACGCATCTGCCGGCAGGATCCCCCGCTCCACCAGTCGCTCGAGGCGGCGCGGCCACTGCCCGCGCGAGAACCGATGCGCCTCGAGGGCGTGGCGCACGCGCAGCGTCGCGTAGTCGTCGCGCACGAGTTCCAGCACCGTCGTCGCGATTCGGTGTACACCGGGTGCGATCGCCGACGCGTTGCGGATGTGGATCCCGACGGCGACGCCGACGAGCAGCACCATCGGCAGCAGCATGGCGATCCAGCCGCGGGCATCCGCCTGCGGCAGCGCGCGCGCCCGGCCGCGCCCGGCGAGCTTCTGCAACCTGCCGGCGTCGACCGGTGCGATGGCCCCGGCGGCGTGCAGGTCGGCCAGCGCTCGCGTCGCGTCGAAGCTCCCGAGCAGCGACAGGTCGATGACCCGGCGCACCTTGAGCCGGCCATCGATCAGACCGTAGATCTTCTCGGCGTGGTCGAGATGCCGAGCCATGTCGCCGCTCACCTGGTCGCGGTACGCCTCGAAGCCGCCGACGTGCTCGAAGATCGTTTCATCGGACGGGACGAGCTCCGCAAAGCTCTGCCACTCGTCGACCATCCGCAGGCCGTCCATCAGGATCTGCTCGGCGCCGAGTAGCGTCTCGAACGATCGGCGGTGCGCCACCGGCTGCGCCCGGAAGTCGAAGGAACCGTCCGCCCAGCGCAGCACCGCGAAGATCGTCTCCCGGGTGAGCAGGTCCTCGATCCGCTCGAGGTCTTCTTCCGAGATCGAGCCGCGGGCGACGGCCAGTCTCGGAAGGCTCTGCCCGGACTGGGCGCACTCGGCGTGGAGCGCGTCGATCTGGTCGCGCGTCAGGAAGCCGCACCGCACCAGCATGTCGCCGAGGGCCTCGCGGGTCTTGCTCTCCCTGGGCGCTGCGGAGACCACCGCGCCGCGATCGAAGCGCAGCCGCACCTGGCTTCCGTCGCCGCCCGTGAACTCGAGAATGCCCGTCTTGCGCTGCTGGCCTACGAGCTGGAAGACGTCGGCAATGCCGAAGTCCTCGAGATTCCCGCGCAGTGCCACCGACATCTCAGAGGTTCCTCCGGATGTGCAGGCAGAGGATTGCGGTCACCGCGTAGCCGAGCAGACAGACCGTCGCGAGCAGCAGGAAGGCGAACGGTGCACTGGCGCCAGCGACGAGGGGATCGGGTACCACGCCGCCGCGCCACACCACCGCCAGCACGGCGGTGGCCGCGAAGAGCGAGCCGAGCAACGACCGCGCGGGCCGCGCGGCGAACAAGCCCGCCGCGCCCGGCACCAGGAACGACGCCAGCACGACGCCCTTCTCGACCCGCCTCTCGCGCTCGCGCAGCTCGTTGATGCGGGCGAGGCGCAGCTCCGGGTCGGTGGTATCCGTCTGCTGGAAGAGGCGCGTACAGCGGGTGCACGAGGTGCCGACGCAGGGCTCGGTGTCGCAGCGCGGGCAGATCCGGCGCCCGCAGCGCGAGCACGATCGCGAGCGCCCGACGCGCCCACCGAGACCCGCGAAGAAGACCGCGATGGTGCCCGATGCCAGCAGCGCCGACGTTCCCCGGTCGCCCAGCCAACCCGGTGCGAGGATCGCCCGGAACTCGGCGGCCATCCGCTCCCCCGCGTCCGAACGCAGGATCCGGCGCCAGATCTGGTGGGTGTCGAGCGGCATGTCGACGACGAAGCCGATCAGCTCGGCTCCCTGGAGGGTGGTCAGCTCGGCCACGAGATCCCCGTCGAGACGCTGGGCCTCGGAGAGCGTGGCCGAGAGCTCTTCGACCTGGAACGCGCGGCCGTGGGCCTGGGACAGATTGAACAGGATGATCGGGTTCGGCTTCTGCTCGAGCGCATCCCGGTAGATCGCCAGAGCCGATTCCATGTGCCCGAGGTTGAGCCGCACGTTGGCGGCGTTGTTCTGGATCGCGGGTTCGACGTCGGGCGAGCGCAGCAGCTCCTGGTACAGCGCGTCGGCCTGGCCGAGGTTGCCCGCGCGCCGGGCGCGCAGCGCGAGGGCCTGGGCGGCGAGCTCGTCGCTGTCGGCGGCCGTCTCGATGCGCAGCTGATCCACCGGATGCGTGAACCCCTGGGCCGTAGCGAAGGCGGCCGCGGTCACCGGGTCGGCAGAGAAGACGGTCAGGGTGGTTCCGGCCAGACGCACCACCGGGAACGCACCGAGCACGACGACCGCGGCAGCCAGCCCGAGGACGAAGCGCTGGCGCGCCTCTCCGTAGACCACGCCGATGGCCAGCAGTACGCCGCAGATTCCGACCAGTCCCTCGCCGAGTGCCAGTGGCGCCAGCAGCATCGACGCGAGCAGCGCCGCCCGCGCGAAGGACGGCGCTTTCGGGGACAGCACGTCGCCCAGGTCGTGGGCGGCGTGTCCGGCGGACAAGGCGCCGACGAGGGCGATGCACCACAGACCGCCGGCGACGAGGGCGAGGCCGAGGACGAACAGCAGCGAACCACCGAACCACAGCGAAGCCTGGACGTGGCGGGGGATCGCGGCGAGGGCCCCGAACGCGGTCCGGGCAGCGGCCCAGGGCGAATCTCCTTGGCGCCAGAGGGCCTGCGCCAGGGCCATTTGCCCAGCGGGAAGGTCCGGCGCCAGCCGGACTGCGGCGCGGGCCTGCTCGAGGGGATCGCCCTGCGCGGGGCCGGTCATGAGAGCCCGAGCGGCGGCGTCGAGATTCCAGACGCCGAGCTC
>JBHHVG010000308.1:0-4503 GCA_046754165.1 Myxococcota bacterium | reverse complement strand
CTTGGAATCGCCCATCACAGCACCTCCCGCACGTCGGTCACCTCGCCGCGCAGGGCCGCCGCCGCCACCATGGCCGGCGACATCAGCAGCGTGCGCCCGGTCGGCGAGCCCTGGCGTCCCTTGAAATTGCGGTTGCTCGACGACGCGCAGACTTCGCGGCCGACGAGCTTGTCGGGATTCATCGCGAGGCACATGGAACAGCCCGCGTTGCGCCACTGGAAGCCGGCGGCGCGGAAGATCTCGGGCAGCCCTTCCTCCACGGCCTGCCTGGCCACGGCCTGCGAGCCGGGCACCACCAGCGCCTTCACGTGGGGTGCCACGTGGCCCCGCTGTGCCACCCGCGCTGCCTCGCGCAGGTCGGAGATGCGGCCGTTGGTACAGGAGCCGATGAAGGCGACGTCGACCCGGGTGCCCGCGACCGGCTCGCCGGGCTCGAGGCCCATGTAGGCGTAGGCCTCTTCCAGGCCCGGCCGATCTTCCGCGCGGGCGGCGTCGAGCCGCGGCAGCTTCTCGTCGATTGCCACGCTCTGGCCCGGGTTGATGCCCCAGGTGACGGCGGGCCCCAGGGTGCCGCCGTCGAGCTCGACGCGGTCGTCATAGGAGGCGTCCGCGGGGCTCGCCACATCGCGCCACCACGTCTCGGCGCGATCCCAGGCGTCGGCCCGCGGTGCGTAACGCCGGCCGCGCAGGTAGGCGAAGGTGCTGTCGTCCGGATTGACGTAGCCGCAACGCGCACCGCCCTCGATGGACATGTTGCAGACGGTGAGGCGCTCCTCGACGGTCATGGCGTCGATCACGGGCCCGCCATACTCGTAGGCGTAGCCGACGCCGCCCTTCACGCCGAGAACGCGGATGATCGCGAGGATGACGTCCTTGGCGTACACGCCGGCGGCGAGCTTGCCGCCGACATCGATGCGCCGCACCCGGGGTCGGGCCAGCGTGAGGCACTGCGTCGCGAGCACGTCGCGCACCTGGCTGGTGCCGATGCCGAAGGCCACCGCCCCGAAGGCGCCGTGGGTCGAGGTGTGGCTGTCGCCACAGGCGATGGTCATGCCCGGCTGCGTCAGCCCCAGCTCCGGGCCGATCACGTGGACGATGCCCTGCTCGCCGCCGTCCGCCGTGAAGAGGGCGATGTCCGCCTCGGTGCAGTTTCGCTCGAGCGCCACCATCATCTCCTCGGCCAGGGCATCGGCCAGCGGCCGCGCCTGGGACTCGGTGGGGATGATGTGGTCGACCGTCGCGAAGGTTCGTGCCGGGAAGCGCACCGGCAGGTCCATCTCGCGCAGCATTGCGAAGGCCTGGGGGCTCGTGACCTCGTGGATCAGGTGGAGGCCGATGAAGAGCTGGCTGGCGCCGCCCGGCAGCTCCCGCACCGTATGGGCGTCCCATACCTTGTCGAGGAGGTTCTTCTGCGTCGGACTCATGGGGGCCCGGAGCATAGCCCCGCCGCCGGGGCGGGGCATTCCACCCCGATGCGCGCCCATCGGGCGCCGAGAGGGCGGAACGCCGCCGGCAGGCGTTGTACCCTCGGGCCGTCGGGGTGTAGCTCAGTGGTAGAGCCTGATCTTTGGGGGGTCAGCGTCGTGGGTTCAAATCCCACCACCCCGACCACATCGCTCGAATCCTCCGTCGCGAAGCCCGTCGAGCAGGAAGCCGAACCCGATCTCAGTCGAGGCACTCCTCTCCCCATCGTTTCTCGGCGACCAGGCAGAACATCTTCCCGATATCCACCTCGTACTTGAACGCCCAGTTGAACGTGGTGTCCTCCCGCGGGCGGAACCTCGACTGGCCCATCGCGTCCTCCTTGACGCGAAGCGTCCGTTGCTGGCCCACTTCGAGGTCGACCTTGAAAGCGTCCCAGAAGAGCAGGTTCTGGTACGAGTTCTTCTCCGGGGCCAGTAGCCACTTCTGGTCCGACCACCAATAGCCCAACGCGTCCTTGACGAAGGTCTTCCCCGAGTACCCGAACGTGACGCCGCGCGTCGCCTGGTCGTCGTCGATCCCGAGCGGGAGATCGCTGTTCGCGTCGGTCTGGACGTTCGTCTCGCCGATGTGGAGCTTCAGCTTCGTCCCGCCGAAGATCGCCTGCGTCACGGCAGTGGCGCGCCCCGGTTTCCGAAGGGCCTTGACCGCGCTCGCGTGGACCAGCAGCGCGGTCTCACAGTTCTTCCGCATCGCGAGGGTATCTGCGTCTGTCGCGGAATTCCTGTCGATATTGCTCATCTCGTCTCCGATCTCCGTCTCACGTAATTCGAGATCGGCGAGTGTTTCGGGCATCTTCTTGTCACAGACGTGCTCGGCTTTCGCGGCCAGCGCCGCACTGGGGCAGAGCAGAGCGACGATCAAGATCAGAGAAGGACGCATCATTGCCGGTTCCTCCGGGTTGTCGAACGGAATGGATTCGATCCACGAACGCGTTGTCTCGCGTCGCGCGGCGCATCGTGCCCGGAACGGGCGATGTTTGGAAGCTGCAACCGAGCTTGCGCCCGATGCGCGCGAGCCGTCGCGCCGGGGTGATCGCAGATGCGGGTTCCGCGTCCGCCACTTCGCGGCTCACCGCGGACGACGCGAAGACCGGCTCGGTCCGGGGTCTCGAGATCGCGGCTAAGCGGTGGCTACCAGGCGCCGCTCACCCAGGCCCTTCAGCTCGAACAGGCCGGCGTCGCGGAACGCGAACTCCGATCCGTCCACCAGGTCGCGCACGGTCTCGGTGGCCAGCAGCTCGTTGGCCCCGGCCTGCTCGGCCACGCGGGCGGCGAGGGTGACGCAGGCGCCGAAGAGCTGGTCCTCCACCTCGTGGGCCTCGCCCGTGTGCACGCCCGCCCGGATCGCGACGCCGAGGTCGCGCGCGTCGGAGCCGAGCGCCTTGCCGGCGCCCAGCGCCTGGCTCGCGGTCGGAAACGCGGCCATCACGCCGTCGCCCGTGAACTGCACCACGCGGCCCCCGAACTGCTCGACGATGCGCCTGGCGTTTCCCTCGAAGCGGCCGCGCAGCGCGCGCCACGCTTCGTCGCCGAGTCTGCGCTGATGCGCGCTCGAGCCGACGATGTCCGTGAACAGCACGCTCGCCAGCACGCGCTCCGCCGTGTGCGCGACGCTGCCGGTCACGAACTCCTCGATCGCCGCCAGGGTGATCGACGCGGCCGCGGGATCCGCCATCACGAGGTGGAAGTCCGAGTCGATCTCCAGCAGCCGAGCCCCCTCGATGTGCTGCGCCAGGTAGCGTCCGTGCTCGATCGGGAGGACCCGATCTCCCTGCGCGTGGATCACCAGGGTGGGCGCCCGCACGTGGGACAGCGCCTCCCGCATGTCGGTGCCCTGGACGATCCGCAGCAGCTGGAGCTGGCCGGCGGGGCTCGCCGAGGCCTGGATGATCGTGGCGGCCTGATCGGCGGAGCCGTCGTCGAGCCCGGGTGCCGCCGTCCGGGACAGCGTGGCCGTGTAGGCTTCGAAATCCGTGGTGATCAGCTCGTTCAGGGCGTCGAGACCGGCCCAGGCGGGGGTTGGATCGAACGGATTCGCAGCTCCGCAGACCAGGGCGTCCACCAGCACCAGCCGCTCGACCCGCTCGGGGTGCTCGGCCGCATAGAGCGTCGCGAGGGCACCGCCGTGGGAGTAGCCGACCAGCGTCGCGCGCTCGATGCCGGCCGCGCGGCGGATCGCGTCGAGATCGTCGAGCTGCTCGGCCAGGGGCACGATCTCGGCGCTCTGGTCCGAGAGCCCGGTGCCTCGGCGATCCCAGCGGACCAGCCGCGAGAAGCTGGCGAGCCGTTGATAGAAGCGGGCGAAGGGCGGCCAGGTCTCGTCCAGTACCAGATGGGAGAAGGCACCGGGCGTGTAGATGAGAGGAGGGCCCTTCTCGCTCTGCACTCCGTAGGCGAGAGAGACGTTCCCCGAGCGCACATAGTGGGTCCGCATCAGCGAGCGCCATGCTGCCGTTTCGCGGCGGCCGGTGTCAATCCGTCCCGGTGTCTCCCCTCGACGAGGATCCCGAACGCGGGCCGGAGCTCCCGCACGCCGCGGCCTGCGTCCCCGAAAAGAACGTCCTTTCCGGAAGGGCGCCTGGAAGTTGCGCGCAGGGGGGCCCTACAATGACGCTCCGCCCGGACACGAGAACGGGCCGTTCGAGGGCCCGCGGGCGATCGCGGGGCGCGGCGGAGAAGCGGCCCTCATCCACGCGCGCCTCGAGGACCCGATTTGCAGTCGAAGAACTTCCCCATCGCGATCATCGGCGCCGGCTTCTCCGGCATCGGAACCGCCATCCAGCTTCTGAAGGCCGGCATCGACTCGTTCACGATCTTCGAGCGCGCGGGCGAGATCGGCGGTACCTGGCGCGACAACACCTACCCGGGCTGCGCCTGCGACGTGCCCTCGGACGTGTACAGCTTCTCGTTCGAACTGAACCCGAACTGGACGCGCGCGTTTTCACCGTGGGACGAGATTCAGGAGTACCTGCTCGGCGTGGTGGAGAAGTGGGGGCTGCGCTCCCACCTTCGTCTCGAC
>JBHHVG010000307.1:0-4516 GCA_046754165.1 Myxococcota bacterium | reverse complement strand
GCGCTGCGGTGGGTCGGGCGTCGGCAGGGTAGGGGGCGTGGATTGAACGGTCGCGGTCGCATCCGGATGACGTTCGGGCTCTGCCTGGCCCTGTTGGCCGCCCAGGCGCGGGCCGAGGCGCCCCTCGTCCGGGATCTCGAGGCGGCGTTGGCCGTGCGCGCCCTGCGCGGCGCGCGCATCGGTGCGTTGGTCGTCGCGCGGGACGACGGCCGGATCCTCTACGAGCACGACGCCGATCGCCATCTCGTGCCGGCCTCGAACCAGAAGATCCTCACGGCGATCGCTGCGCTGTCGACCTTCGGCCCGGCCCACGAGCTCTCGGTCGACGTGTTCTCGGAGAGACCGCCGAGCCCATCCGGGGCGGTGGACATCCTCTACGTCCGCGCTGGCGGCGATCCATCGCTCACGTCCGAAGACTTCTGGCGCCTGGCGGCAGACCTCCGCAACGCCGGTCTCCGGCACGTGATCGGCGGCCTGGCCATCGACGACTCCCTCTTCGACGCGGAGCGTTGGCATCCGAGCTGGGGCACCGTCTCCGCGCGCGCGTACCACGCTCCGGTCGGCGCCTTCACGGTCAACTACGGCGCCTTCGCGGTGGAGGTGCAGGCGGGGGACGAGCCGGGCGACCCGGTCCGCGTCGGCGTCGATCCGCCGATCCCCTATTTCCGGGTCACGAACCGCGCCACCACCGGCCCCGCGCGCGGTGGGAACTCCCTCGTCGTCGACCGCTCGATGGCGACAGACCACGAACGGGTGACCGTCACCGGCGCAGTTCCGGCCGCGAGCGAGCAGAAGACCTACTACCGCAGCGTGCTCGACCCGGCCGCGTACGCGGGCGCCGTGCTTCGCATGCAGCTCGAGGCGAACGGCATCGTCGTCGACGGCGAAATCCGTCGCGGGTCCGTACCGCAGCAGGCACCGTTGCTGCTCCGCTTCGACGGTCACCCGATGTCCGAGATCGTCCGGCTCTTTCTCAAGTACAGCAACAACGTCATCGCCGAGAGTCTGGTGAAGCTCCTCGGCGTCCGCGCGAAGGGCGCGCCCGGCGGCTGGAAGAGCGGGGTGCCGGCCGTCCACGAGGCGCTGGCGGCCGCCGGCGTCTCCACCGAGGACATGACGATCGTCGACGGCTCGGGTCTCTCCTACGACAACCGGGTGTCGCCGCGCCAGGTCGTATCGGCGCTCCAGGTCGCGGACGCGTCGTTTCTCTTCGGCCCGGAGTTCGTGGCGAGCCTTCCGATCGGCGCCGCGGACGGCACGCTCGAGAAGCGCGCCGCCATCGCGGCGAGCGCGGTGCGGGCGAAGACCGGGCTCCTCACTCGGGTGACCGCGCTGTCCGGGTTCGCCGTGCTCGCCGACGACACCCAGGTGGTGTTCTCGGTGATCGTCAACGGCTTCCGCGGCAGCGCCGAGGGCGCCATGGAGGCGGTGGACGGCTTCGCGGGTGCGCTGGCCGCGGGCTCTGCGGTGGGCCAGCAGGAGACGGCGGCGCGTCTGCCTTGACCCGTCAGGAGCTGCGTTCGGTGGGGTCGCTGTAGGCGTCGAAGACGAGCTGCGGGTAGATCTTTGGCAGCGGCGATCCGCGTCGCAGCCGTCGGTCGATGTGGCCCGGTCCCCAGTTGTAGGCGGCGAGGGCTGCACCGGTGTCGCCGTAGCGGTCGCTCAGCTCCTTCAGGTAGGCGACGCCGATCTTGACGTTCACGATCGGGTCGAAGAGCGTCTGCGGACCGCGCCAGGGAATTCCGAGCCGCGCCGCGACCTCCTCTCCGGTGGTGGGCAGGATCTGCATCAGGCCCATGGCTCCGGCATGGGACACGATGAAGGCGTCGTACCGGCTCTCCACGTGGATCACCGCCACGACCAATGCCGGGTCGATGTCGTGGCGCTGCGCTTCGCGCACGATCGTCTGCGCGAGCGCGCCGATCTCACCACGCGTCATCCCGGTCTGGCGCACCGAGCCGAAACGTCGAGCGATGCTCTCGACGGCGACTCCGTCGAAGGTCGGCAGCGTCGGCTCCGCGTTCGCGCCGACCGGCGGCAGCTCCGCCGGCGGCGCCTTCGGAATGGCGCAGGACAGCCCGACCATCGTGACGCACGAGAGTGCGAAGAAGCCCGCCCGCGGCATGATGGAGCTAGGCCGACCCCAACAGCGACAGACCCATCGACGAGATGGCCTGGACGTTGTTGATCACCGCGTAACCGGTCCAGGCAGCGATGAAGGCGAAGAAGAAGAGCTTGGACGGATGGGACAGCCGCCGCGTCGCGATCAGGAAGAAGACCGCGCCGAGGGTGACCGCGCTGTCGATGAGCAGGCCCGGAACCAGGCCCATCGACGAGAACATCCAGTCGGCGATCGGGTTGGCCTCCGTGACGACCCAACCCTCTTTCGGCGCGCTCAGGCACAGGTAGGTCGTCCAGTGGTCGGCGGCCGAAAGCACCACCGTCAGCATGGCCATCGCGTGCAGCATCTGTGCCCCGTGTCGCGGGAGTGCGGCGGTCCTGGACACCATTCGAGCAAGAAGCGTGCCCCGATCCTGCGGCGGGTCGCAAAGCTCGCCGGATCCGGGACGTTGCGGCGGCAGCCGCACGTTGCTGGGGTGTTCACGGCGCGGCAGCGGTGGGTAGCCTCGTTCCACTTTTCGGGCCGGACCCGGTGCCGGCGGCGTCCCCGCCAAGAAGAAGGGCCCGGTGCGCAGTGCACCAGGCCCCGGTTCGACTCGTTGGCGGTTGCTAGCGGCTGCGCCGCATCTTGCCCTTGCCGAGGAGCAGCCAGTCCACGGATACCTGCTCCTTGAGCGCCAGCGTGATCAGGAAATCGGTATGAGGTGTGGTTCCACTCTCGTAGCGGTTCACGTTCTGCTGAAAGACACCCAGATCGCGCGCGAATTGTCGCTGCGAGCGGTCTCCACGGACTGCTGCGAGGCGTTCGGGAAGCTTTCTCTTGAGTCGCTCAACTCCTGCACTTGCCATCGGTTCCCTATTCCTTCTCGTTGTAGGCGACGCCGGCAACCGATCGACACCGACGCAGGACGCGTCGAGAAGAGGTCTCTCTCTCGGTTGCCTTGCCGCGCTGGAATGATCGTTGGTTCGGTTCTTCGTGGTTGCTCGTGGCGGGAGCCCCACCCCCACTGCGAGGAGCGGCAGCGTAGGGAAACAATTCGGTTTCGGCAAGCGCGCGCGGCCGTGTGCAGCGCACATCGCGGGCGGTGCGTCGACGCGTACACGCCGCATTGCGGCGTCGCGTCCCATCGTCCGTCGCGGGGCCGGAGGCCCCGTCGTCGTGCGGGCTCGCCGCTACGGAACGCTCGCTACAATCGCCTGGATCTCGGTGGCGCGGCTCCTCACGATCGTCCGTCGCTGCACCACCGAGCCCCGCCGAGGGAATGGCCGGGGGGAAACGGGACGAAGGATGGGTCTGCGCATCACCGGAGGTCGACTCAGCGGCCGGAAGCTGCGCACTCCCCGCGCGGGTGCGCGGCCGACCGCGGACCGGGTGCGCGAATCCCTCTTCGCACGCCTGGGTGATCTCGAAGGAGCAGACGTCCTGGATTGCTACGCGGGCTCCGGGGCACTCGGCATCGAGGCCCTGTCGCGCGGGGCGCGCTCGCTGGTCTGTATCGAACGCGCGCGCGGCACGGCCGCGATCTTGGCGAAGAACCTCGAGCTGCTGGGTCTGGATTCCTCCAGCCGGGTGATTCGCGACGAGGTCACGGCGGCGCTGCCGCGGCTCGGCCGGGCCCGTGAGCGCTTCGACCTGGTGCTGATGGACCCGCCCTACGCGTCGAAGGAGGCCCCGGAGGCCCTGGCCGCGCTCGTGCGGGCCGGCGTGCTCGCAGTGGGCGCGACGGTGGTGCTCGAGCGCGGCAGGAGTCATCCTGTCCCCGACGTGGAGGGGCTTTCGCCGCTGGACGAGCGGCGCTACGGGGACACGGTGATCTCCCGCTTCACGGCGTCCGCCCTGGAAGCCGCCACAGCGTCAGACGAAGACGGAGGACCGCTCGAGTGACCGACCATTCCGGGAAATCCCGATCGCTGGCGCTCATCCCCGCGAGCTTCGATCCGGTGACCAACGGTCACCTCGACATCATCGACCGCTCGCGCTCCATCTTCGACCGGCTCGTGGTCGCGGTGGCGGTCAACCTCGGAAAGGGGGGGGCGTTCACACCCGACGAGCGCCTCGAACTGCTCCGCGCCACGCTCGGGGGCGTGCCGGAGGTCGAGCTCACGACCTTCGTCGGTCTGACGACGGATTTCGCCCGGAAGATCGGAGCCAACGTGATCGTGCGCGGCGTGCGCGCGATGTCGGACTTCGAGTACGAGTTCGAGATGGCGCTGATGAACAAGCACCTCTACCCCGAGGTCGAGACGGTATTCATGATGTCCAGCCAGAAATACCTCTACGTCAGTTCCTCTCGGCTCAAAGAACTCGTCCGGCTCGGCCGGGCCGTGGACGCGTTCGTCCCCGCGATCGTCGCCAAGAAGCTTTTGCAGTTCCAAAACTTCTTGATAGTAGGTT
>JBHHVG010000306.1:0-4541 GCA_046754165.1 Myxococcota bacterium | reverse complement strand
GACGCTGGACGTGAACCTCACGGGTGTGCTTCGCGTGACGCGCGCCGCGGTCCCCCTGATGCAGGGCTCCCCGAGCGCGATCGTCAACACCTCGTCGCGAGCGGGCAAGACGCCGGCGCCGACCAACGGCGCCTACTCCGTCTCCAAGGCGGGCGTCATCATGGCCACCAAGGTGATGGCCGTCGAGCTGTCTCCCCTCGGCATTCGCGCGAACGCCATCTGCCCCGGCCTGATCGAGACCGACCTCCAGAAGGGCAACGTGGCCCTGCGCGCCCACCTCTGGCAGGTGGGCCTCGAAGAGGCCGAGGCGCGCCTGCTCAGCGCGGTTCCGATGGCGCGCATGGGAAGCGTCGACGAGGTGGCCGAGCTCTGCGCGTTTCTCGCCTCGGAGGCGTCCTCCTACATCACCGGGCAGGCGCTCAACATCTGCGGCGGTATGATTGTCGAGCTCTGAATCGGCGGCGACGCCGCGCGCGGAGCGAGGCGCGCCTCCCCGAGCTCCCGGATTCAGGGTCACGAGAACCACGTGGCCTACGGAGAAGGAATCGACATGCAGTTCGAGACCGGCGGTGAAGCCGCCGCCCACGCCCTGTTGGCGCAGGGCGTCGACACGATCTTCACCCTGAGTGGCGGGCATCTCAACCCGATCTACCTCCATCTCGAGAACACGAAGCTGCGCTTCTTCGACACGCGGCACGAGCAGGCCGCGGTCTGGATGGCCGAGGCCTACGGGCGTCTCACGCGTCGCCCGGGTGTGGCCATGGTGACGGCGGGCCCCGGCTTCACGAACGCGCTGACCGCGATTGCCAGCGCCGCCATGGCCGCCACGCCGCTGGTGCTGATTTCCGGCTGTGTCGGCGTCCGCATGATCGAGAAGCTCGACTTGCAGGACATGCGTCAGGCGCCGGTGATCGAGCCGATGGTCAAGAAGGCCTTCGTCTGCCACCACGCCGAGCGCATCCCCGAGTTCATCGATCTCGCCTTCCGCGAGGCGAGCAGCGGGCGTCCGGGCCCTGTCTACCTCGAGCTGCCCGTTGACGTGCTGACCGCTTCGCCCGGCCGCGACGTCGCGGTTCCGATCACGCGCGTCGAGTCGCAGGTCGTCGACCGCGCCAAGGCGCGCCAGCTGATGGATCTCCTGGTCCAGGCCGAGAAGCCGGTGCTGGTGGCCGGCAGCGGCGCCTGGTACGCGGACGCGGGTGAAGAGCTCTGCCGTTTCATCACCGCCACGGGCGTACCGGTCTTCACCGCCGCCAACGGCCGCGGCATCGTTTCCGACACGGATCCCCTCTGCTTCGGCGGCGTCCTGGCCATCCGCCCGGGAGCCGGATTGCACGCCGGCCGGAACGCCGATCTCGTCATCCTGCTCGGCAGCCGTCTCAACCTCTTCTGCCTGTTCGGCGACACCTACAGCGCCGATGCAACGATGGTCCAGGTCGACATCAAGGCCGAGGAGATCGGGCGCAACCGGCCCATCGATCTTCCGATCGTGAGCGACGTCCGCGCACTGGTGTGCGAGCTGAACGAGCTCGTCGAGAGGTCGGGCAACGCGGATGTGCTGCGAGAGCGCTTCGTCCCGTGGATCGAGGAGCTCAACCGCGCCGGCGACGAGAGCCTGGCGGGCGCGGAGTCGAATTGGCGCAGCAGCAGCGTGCCGATCCACCCCATGCGGCTCGTCAAGGAGGTCGACGAGTTCATGGACCGCGAAGACGACATCGTCGTGACGGACGGGGGCGACGCCACCACCTGGATCGGCATGACGCGCACCATGCGCCGGGCGGGCCACTACCTCGACTACGGACTCTTCGGCAGCCTCGGCGGTGGGCTGCCGTACGCCAACGCCGCCAAGCTGCTCTATCCGGAAAAGCGCGTCCTGCTCTTCACCGGCGACGGCTCCCTCGGCTTCAACTTCATGGAGTTCGAGCGGGCGATCACCAAGGGGCTACCGATCGTGGTGATCATCTCCAACGACCTCGGCTGGGGAATGATCCGACACAGCCAGGTGGTGAAGCTGGGGCGCGCGATCGAGCCCGTCACGGAGCTCGGCCGGATCGACTACCACCGCTTCGTCGAGAGCATGGGAGGGGTGGGAATCCTGGTGGAAGATCCAGGCGAGATCCGCCCGGCGCTGGAGAAGGCCTTCGCGTCGGGCCAGACGGCCTGCATCAACGTGATGACGGATCCCTCGACCATCAGCCCGGGAAGCGTCGCGCTGGCGAACGTGGGGGCCTACCAGTAGCGGTCAGTGCGCCTCCACCTCTCGCCGCGTCTGCCGGATCATGATTCGCTCGAGCAGAGTGGGGGAGAGCCGCGAGAGCCACCAGGAGACCCGGGCGACGCGGCCCAGCAGCAGCAGCCGGGTGTCGCCCTCGATGGCCCGGATCATGAGGGACGCCGCCTGTTCGGGGGTCATGCTCTTGCCGACGGTCTGGCGCGCCTGTCCGGGCCGCGCCGTCCCCTCGTAGAGGCCCGCCCCCGCCAGATTGCCCTTCTGGGTGGCGATGAACGACGGGCACACGATCAGCACCCGCACCCCCTGGTCCGCCACCTCGCTGCGGAGCGTGGCGAAGAAGCCGATCATCGCGTGCTTGCTGGCCGCGTAGGCGCTGCGCCCGTGGAGGGGCGTGAAGCCCGCGACGCTCGACACCGCGACGATCATGCCCCGGCGCCGGATCAGCCCCGGCAGCAGCAGCTTGCTGCAGTGGACGCTGCCGGCGAAGTTGACCGCCATCACCTGGGCGATGGTCGAGAGCTCGGTCTCCAGCACGCTGCTGAAGTGGGTGATGCCCGCGTTGTTGATCAGCAGATCCGCGTCACCGCTCTCGGAGACGACCGCGTCCAGAACCTCCCGGCACTGCCGGACGTCCGTCACGTCCAGCCGACGCGAAACGAAACGGTTCGATGCGATCTCTCCCGCGAGGGCGGCCAGCTCCTCCTGATTGAGATCGAGGGCGGTGACGCGCGCGCCTTTCTCGATCAGCTGCCGGCACAAGACCCGCCCCAGGCCGCCGCTGGCGCCCGAGAGGACGACGTGCTTTCCCCGGACGTCCATGGGCTCTCCTCCGCTCGCAGGCCTTCGGCCCGGTTCATGCTCGCAGCCGCGCGGCGCGCTGTCACGTCCACTTCGATCCGGCGGTGGATTTCCGCGGGGGAGATCCGCACCGCGGCCGGGGTCATCGCAGGCCGAGCACCGCCGCCGTCTCGCGGGCGATCAGCAGCTCCTCGTTCGTCGCAACCACCAGCGCGAGCGGGGGCCCGGGCCGGCTGATCACGCCCCCCGACGCGAGCCCGTGGACGGCGTTGCGCGCTTCATCCAGCTTCAGACCGAGGTGGCCGAGCAGTCCGAGCACCCGCGCGCGCACGCCTGCGGAGTTCTCGCCGATCCCGCCGGTGAAGACCAGCGCGTCGAGCCGGCCGAGGGGCACCACCAGCGCCGACACGTGCTTGGCCAGCCGATAGCAGAAGAGCTCCACCGCGAGCGCCGCGCTCCCGTCCCCGGACTCGGCCGACGCGAGCAGCAGGCGCATGTCGCTGCTCCGCTCCGACACACCGAGCAATCCGCTCTCGTGATTGAGGAGCTCGGTCACCCCGGAGACATCCAGGCCGAGTCGCCGGGCCAGGTACTCGTGGAGCCCCGGGTCCACGTCTCCCGAGCGCGTCCCCATCATCAGGCCCTCGAGCGGACTCAGGCCCATGCTGGTGTCGACGCTGCGGCCCGCGGCCACCGCGCTGGCGCTGCAGCCGTTGCCGAGGTGGGCGGTCACCAGCGCGCTGCGCTCGGGGTCGAGGGCGAGGCGGCGGATTGCCTCGCGCGCGACGTAGCGGTGGGAGGTTCCGTGGAAGCCGTAGCGCCGTACGCCGAGCTCGCGGTAGAGCCTGCGCGGAAGCGCGTAGTGGAAGGCGCGCGGAGGCAGTGTCTGGTGGAAGGCGGTATCGAAGACCGCGACCTGCTCGATCTGCGGGAGCGCCTCCCGCAGCGCGCGGATTCCCTGCAGGTTGACGGGGTTGTGCAGGGGCGCGAGGGACGAGAGCGCCTCGATCCGCCGCACCACCGCAGCATCGATGACGACCGATTCCCGGAAATCCTCGCCGCCGTGAACGACGCGATGGCCGACGGCGCAGATCGCCCGCCAGGCCTCGTCGCGTGCGCGGAGCACGGAGAGGATCCCGCGCAGGGCGGCCGGGTGATCCGCAGCATCGAGATCGCGCTCGTGTTCGCCTTCGTGATCGCTCCAACGCAGCCGCGCCCGGCCGCGGCCGCTCAGATCCTCTGCGATCCCCCGCAGACTCCGGGCCGCCGTTTCCGGATCGACGAGCGCGAACCGGATCGAAGACGAGCCGCAGTTGAGAGCCAGGATCTGCATCGGCGTCGATGGATCTCTCGAGGCCCGCCGCTCGCGTGCGCTCGCGGCGTCCGGGGATTGGCCGCTCAGGAGTGCACGAAGTCCTTGTACTTCTCGAGCAGTCGAACGGGCTTTCTCAGCGCGTCTCTGCGGAAGGGGTCCGCCAGATCCTGGCTCACCATCAGCTCGAGGACGGTG
>JBHHVG010000305.1:0-4551 GCA_046754165.1 Myxococcota bacterium | reverse complement strand
GCGGAACCGGCTGCTGCTCGAGCGCCGCGGCGCGCTCGAGCCCGACCACCCGATCCCGCGCGCCCATCTGGCCGCCGAGTTGCGACGCGCCGGGCGGTGGAAGGAGTCCCTCGAGACGGCCCGGCAGGCCTGGGCGAGCTGGCAGGCCGCCGCGGGCCGCGGCGAACGACACGACCCCGTGCTTCCCGCCACGCTGCTCGCACACCTGGCGCTGCGATTCGAGCGCTTCGAGGAGGCCGGCCGGGCCGTGGCCGAGGCCCTCGAGAGCGAGGAGCACCCGAACTTCCACCTGCTGGCGGGCATCGTCCAGGAGCGCCGCGCGCTGGCGGAGGGAACGGGCGCCCTGGCCCTCGAGAGCGCCGCCCGACACTACGAGCGCTGCCTCGAGCTCGACGGCCGGCCGTTCGCGAGCGAGGTCATGGCCGGCGCGACCACGTGGCAGGCGGACACGCGGCTCGGCAGCGTGCTGCTCCAGATCGCCGAGCCCGAGCGGGCGCGCGAGGTCTTCGAGCGGGCACTGCGGGCGCGAGGAGACCTGCGGGAAGCCCGCCTCGGCCTGGCCGAGGCGGCCCTGGAAGGCGGCCGGGCGAACGACGCCGTCGCGCGGCTCGAGCCGCTGCTCTCCGAGCCCGATCCCGACGCCTGGCTGCTGTCGGCGCGGGCCGCGCTGCGGCTCGGATCGGCGGCCGACGCCCGGATGCTGTTCGACCGCGCGCGCGCCGCCCGCGACGGGCAACCCTTCGTCGCCCCGCATCGCGATCGCGCGATGACGGTGCTCGAGCGGGAGCTCGCCCGTCTCGAGGCGGCCGCCGACGGCGGCGGCGAGGCGACCTGCGTCTTCGCCTGGCCCTGCTATGACGAGCACGAGGACCTCGAAGCCCTGATGGGCGGATTCGGAAAGCTGCTCGCCGACCGGCCGGGGCTCGTGCTCTGCCTGCGGCACGATCGATCCATCGACGGCAACGTCGCCGGCGTCGAAGCCCGCCTCGACCGCGCCTTCTCCGACCATCTCGGAGAAGGCCGCGTGCTCCAGGTGATGCTCGTGGATCAGGAGCTCGAATCGGAGCGCGCGGTGGCCCTGCTGGCGGCACCGGGTGACATCGTCCTCGAGCTGCCACACACGCGGGGCGTCCGGCGCCGCTTCATCGAGGGTCTCGGCGCCCGCCGCGTCGACAACCCGGCGGCGCTCCAGCGGGCGTTGGGCAGTCCCCCGTGACCGCGCCGGCAGCGCGCGGGGCGCCCGCGACCGAGACCGCCTGGGTGGACGCCGAGATCGCGGGCCGCCAGGTGACGCTCTCGTACCCCGACGCTCCGGGTCTTCGCCCCTTCGTCGAGAGCGTGCTGGCCGGCCTGGACTACCCGATCGTGTTCCCCGGCGTCTTCGAAGCCAGCACGATCGTCGACATCGGCGCGCACGCGGGGGCCGCGACCGTCTTCTTGAAGTCGCACTACCCGGACGCGGAGGTCCTCGCCTTCGAGCCCTCGAGCGTCGCCTATGCCCATCTCTGCTCCAACGTCCGCGATCTCCCCGGTGTCCAGACCCGCCGCGCGGCGCTCGGCGGCCGCGACGGCGACGCAAAGCTCTACACCGGCCTCTACAGCTCGATGCAGAACTCGCTCAAGCCCAACGAGGAGAATCGGGAGGCCTACGAGACCGTCTTGCAGCTCGACGCGCACGCGGCGTTCGACGCCCTCGAGCGCGACGTCTTCTCGATCGTCAAGATCGACACCGAGGGCTGCGAGCTCGAGATCCTCGACTCCATCCGCCCCTTGCTGCCCGCCATCGAGGTCGTCTACCTCGAGTACCACAGCGAGGCGGATCGTCTGGCCATCGACCGCCGGCTGTGCCCCGGGTTCGTCCTCTACGCGGCCCGGGCGGACGAGCCGCACCGCGGCACCAACAGCTATGTCCGAGCCGACGTCTTTGCACGCTGCTCGGCGCGGCTCGAACAGCGCTACGTCTTCCCGAAGGAGTCCGGTTCTTATCGCCTTTCACGTGCGATATCCTCTTCCGAGGATTTCTAGCCGCACATGCCGAACTTCCGCATCAAGCACCTGCTCGCGGCGTGTTTCCTCGTCTCGGGCGCCACCAGCCTCGTCCTCGAGGTGGCCTGGGCCCAGGAGCTCTCCTACGTCCTGGGCAACTCCCTGTACGCGGTCTCCACCGTCATCGGGGCCTTCATGGCGGGGCTCGCCCTGGGCGCCTTCGGCGCGGGCCGCTGGCTCGACCGCCTCGAGCGCCCCATCCTCGCGTACGCGCTGCTCGAGTTCGCCATCGCCGTCTTCGGCTTCTTCTCGATCTCGGTGCTCCGAGCCACTCCCGACCTCTACGCCGCGCTCTACCAGAGCGGCCTGTCGGAGCTGCCGGCGCTCTTCTTCGTCGTCCGCTTCTCCGTCCTGTTCGGGCTGATGATGGTGCCGACGACGCTGATGGGGATGACCCTTCCCCTGGTCGCCGGCGCGTACTCCCGGGCCAAGCGCGACTACGACCTCGAGACGGGCCTGCTCTACGGCATCAACACGCTGGGTGCGGTGCTCGGAACGCTGCTCGCCGGGTTCGTGCTGATTCCCGAGCTCGGCCTGTGGCAGACCTGCGCCGTGGTCGGCGTGACCGACGCGCTGGTGGGCGGCGTGGCCCTCTTCCTGAACCGGGCCGTGGGCCCCTTCTCGGAGGCCCCCGAAGACGCCGCGCCCCGAGCGAGCGAGCGGGGGCACGGGGCCGCCCGGCGGATCGGGCTGCTCTATCTGCTCTCCGGCGCCGTGGCGATCGTCCTCGAGGTGATGTGGTTCCGCTATCTCGTCTTCGTCTTCGGGCCGACGGCCAACGCCTTCTCCGTGATGCTCGCGATCTTCCTGGTCGGCGTCTCCCTCGGAAGCGCCGCCGCCGCCCCGCTCGCGCGACGCAGCCGCGATCCGTCGTACGACGTGGCGCGGCTCCAGTTCGCGCTCGCCCTGCTCGTCGTGGCGACGACCGTCGCCTACAACGCACTTCCCGAGCTCTACGGCTCGCTCTACTTCCGACTCTCCGACGCCCTCGGGTTGGACGCCAGCGCGTTGGCGCAGGGGATCGCGGGATCGATCGTGGTGCTGCCCGCCACCTTCGTGATGGGTGCGCTCTTTCCGTTCACCCTGCGCGTCTACCGGGAGGCCTTTGCCGAGCACACCCACGCCGAGCAGACGGTGGGCCGCCTCTACGCGCTCAACACCGTCGGGGGCATTCTCGGAAGCTTCGCCGCCGGCTTCTGGATCCTGCCCCACGCAGGAATCTGGAACACCGGCATCGCCTGCGCGGCGGCGAGTGTCCTGGTGGGCGTGGCCTTCGTCGTGAAGAGCCCGCGCAGCCTGCGCGCGCGCGCTGTCCTGACGGGGACGGCCTTCGCGGGCTGTCTGCTGTTCGCGCTGCTGGCACCGCGCCTCGACCTCCTCGCCATGAACAAGGGCAGCTTCATGGCCCTGCGAAACCCCACCGGCTTCGCGTCGATGATGACCGAAGACTACGACAAGCGCCGAAGCCTGCTGTTCTACCGCGAGGGGCTGCACAT
Organism: Myxococcota bacterium; assembly: GCA_046754165.1. GTDB lineage: Bacteria > Myxococcota_A > UBA9160 > UBA9160 > SMWR01 > JAFDEI01. Next base: position 1,009 of record JBHHVG010000305.1, on the reverse strand, counting down.
CAGCGTCGGGGTCACTCGGACCCAGGGGAACCTCTACCTGCGCCTCGCGGGGCGGCCAGCGGCCGACACCACGATGGCGGGCCGGGCGCACCTGGTCCTGCTGGGGCAGCTTCCGGCCCTCTTCGCCGACGCGCCGCGCAGGGTCGCCGTGGTGGGGTACGGAGCCGGCATGAGCACCGGCGCCTCGCTCACCCACCCATCCGTCGAACGCGTCGACGTGTTGGAGCTGGAGCCCGGCGTGGTGGAGGCCTCGAAGTACTTCGCCTATCTGAACGGAGACGCCCTCGAGGATCCCCGCACGCACATCCGGCTGGACGACGGTCGCACGAGCCTCGCCTACAGCCAGGGCCGCTACGACGTCATCACGTCGGACGCCATCTCTCCCCTCGCGGCCGGCGCGGCCAACCTGTACACGACCGACTACTTCGAGATCGCGAAGGCGCGCCTCGCCGACGACGGCATCTTCTGCCAATGGATCGAGACGTACATCCCGTCGGAGGACACCTTCAAGGGAATCGTCGCCTCGATCCGCCACGTCTTTCCCCACGTGGCGTTGTTCGTGTGGGGACCCGACGTCCTGATGCTCGGGTCGAAGCAGCCCATCCGCGTGCCGTGGACGGAGCTCACGAAGCGCACCGCGGTGCCGGCGGTGCGGGACAACCTCGCGCTGCTGGAGGTCCGGAGCGCGGTCGACCTGCTCACCCTCTACCTGGGCGGGACGCCCGAGGTGGACGCCTATCTCGGGCCGAATCCGAGACTCATCACCGACGACGACAACTGGCTCGGCCGGCAGATGCCATACGACCTGAACCGGAGGGAGCCGAGCCACCTGCCCGAGATCCTGGCGCGCGAGTTCGCGGGGAGCCGCGCGGAGAGCATGGCGCGTCTCTCACCCGGCGTACCCCTCGACGAGATCGCTCGGGCGACGGCGTTGCCGGCGCATCCGATGCTCGCCCTCCACCGCGACATCTACACGCGGGGGTTCCTGTCGCACTATCAGAGGCAGGGC
>JBHHVG010000304.1:0-4587 GCA_046754165.1 Myxococcota bacterium | reverse complement strand
GGGCCGCCGCGAAAGGAGGTGACGTCGATCGGACCGCTCGGCGTGGGCACCATCACGGTTCCGTGGCGAAGCCCGATGGGGATCGCGCGAGGGAACGCGGCGAGCACGGCCTCCGGCAGCGCGGAGGTCGTCACGTCGTAGTCTCCAACCGGCCGGCCGCACAGGGAGTCGCGCAAACAGCCACCCACGAGGTAGGCGCGGTGTCTGCCGGCGCGAAGCGAAGCCACGACGCTCACCACGGTGTCGGGGATTCGCAGCAGCGAGGCGCGGTGATCGGATCGGAGGTCACTTTGCACGGATGCAGTGTACAGCGGCTCGCGCGGAGTGGGCGCGTGCATACGAGGTGAGCCGACGACTTCGCTCGGGTACCCTTGCGGAGATTCCGAGGAGGGTTCCGCCATGAGTCCTGCGCGTTCCGGTCGCGACATCAGGTTCACGAGCGACGGAGCGTCCGTCGCCGCCTATCTCTGCGTTCCGGCCTCCGGTCGCGGTCCCGGCGTCCTGGTCATTCAGGAATGGTGGGGACTCGTCGATCAGATCCGGGATGTGTGCGATCGCCTGGCGAGAGAGGGATTCGTTGCGCTGGCACCGGACCTCTACCGGGGCGAACGCGGGGACGATCCGGATGCGGCGGGTCGCCTGATGATGGATCTCGAGATCCCCCGAGCCCTGGGCGATCTGGACGCCGCGATCGAAGAGCTTCTCAACACCGAAGCTGTCGACGGTCCCAAGGTCGGCGTCGTGGGTTTCTGCATGGGTGGTCAGCTCGCGCTGGCGGCCGGCTGCCGCAACGACCGCGTGGGCAGCGTGGTCGACTTCTACGGCATTCATCCCAACGTCGAGCTCGATTTCTCGAACCTCCGCGCGCCGGTCCTCGCGCTGTTCGCAGAACTCGACGAATTCATTCCCGCCGAGTCCGTCGAGAGCCTCTCTCGGGAGCTCGACGCCAGCGACGTTCCCACCACCGTCCGCACGCTGGCGGGCACGCAGCACGCGTTCATGAACGACGCGCGCCCCGACGTCTACGACGCCGCAGCAGCGGCTGAAGGCTGGTTCGCGATGCTCGCCCTCTTCCGGGCGGAGCTCGCGTGAGTCCGGCGGCTGGTGGTGCGCGTTCCCGGTGGAGCGGGGCCGATCCCCCGCTGCAGCGGCTGCTTCCGGCGCCGCTGCGACCGCTGATGCGGGAAATCGACGACCGCATCGACCGGATTCCGACGCGCCTCAATGAGTTCGGCTTCGACCGCTTCGGCATCGACCCGGAGTTTGGACGCAGCATGCTGCTCGCCTTGGCGTTCTTCTACCGCCTGTGGTTTCGCGTGGAGGCGCGGGGCGTCGAAAACGTGCCCGAAGGTCGCGTGCTCCTGATCGGGAACCACGCCGGCAACACCTTCGCCTGGGACGGCGCGATGCTCGCCACGGCGCTCTTTCTCGAAGGCGAACCGCCCCGGATGGCCCGTGGCATGGCGGAGTACTTTCTCACGACGATTCCCTTCTTCAACGTCTACATGCAGCGCTCTGGATCCGTCGTCGGGACTCCCGAAAACTGTGTGCAGCTCCTGGAGCGCGAAGAGTGCATCATGGCCTTTCCCGAGGGCCATCGCGGCTTCGTGAAGACCTTTCGTCAGCGCTATCAGCTTCAGGAGTTCGGCCTCGGCTTCATGCGCCTGGCCCTCGAGACGAATACGCCGATCGTTCCGGTCGGAATCGTGGGCGGCGAGGAGCAGTCTCCGGGTCTCGCGAACCTTCGCCCGCTGGGCAAGCTCATCGGCTCTCCGGCGTTTCCGATCACGCCGACCTTCCCACTGCTGGGGCCTTTCGGGTTCATTCCGCTGCCGGTGAAGTACCGCATCGAGTTCGGGGAGCCGCTCGCGTTCGACGGCGACCCGACCGAAGACGATGCGACGATCGGAGCCAAGGTGGACGCGGTCAAGGCGGCCATCCGGGGGCTCGTTGACGCGGGGCTCGAGCGGCGCCGCGGTTGGTTCTTCTGATGTCTACGCGCCGGCAGTCGTCCGCGCGCCGCGGCGCGTGGTAGGAGAACGCTCTGGCGTACGTCGCTGCGCTGCTGGCCACCATCGGCGTGATCGCCTACGCGGGCGCGGTTCCGCTTCAATTCCAGCCCGTCAACGAAGTGGAGTGGCTCGACCCGGGCCCGGGTCTTCGCTTCGAACGGCGCGGCATCGCGTATTCCGAAGAGGCGCTGCACTGGCGGGATGCCGACGCGTCCGCCGGGGTCGCGGTGGAGCTGTGGGTGGTGCCCGCGAACGAGCCGAACGACCGCCTCGGCCAGATCTTCTCCCTCTTCGACGGGGATGCCGTAGAGCCTCTGCTCATCGCCCAGTGGAAGTCGGGCCTGGTGGTTCGCAACCGTGTGTCCGGGGGCCGGGGGGGCCGGCGTTATCGGGAACTCGGTGCTCTCGGGATGCTGTTTCGCAACCAGGCGCGCTTCATCGCGGTGACTTCAGGACAGGACGGAACGGGCGTATCTCTGGATGGACGCGAGACGGAGCTGCGCTCGAACATCCCGTTGATCGAGCCGGGGGAGGACTTTGGCGGCCGGCTCGTGCTGGGCAACTCGTCGAGCGGCGCAGCGCCCTGGCAGGGAAACGTGCTGGGAGTCGCGGTCTACCGGCGCAAGCTGTCCCATGAGGAGATCGCGGGGCATGAAGCGGCCGTTCGGACCCGGGGCTTCGCGTCCCTCGCGGGCGAGCCCGGGCTGGCAGCTCTCTACTCCTTCGACGAGCGCCGCGGTGAGGCGGTGCGCAGCCGCGGAGGGACCGGTCCGGTGCTCCTCGTTCCCCTGGGGTTCCAACGCCTGCGCATGCCAGTGCTCCAGCTCCCAGACCTGCGCGGTCGGCGCGCGAACGCCTATGGACGAGACGCACTGCTCAACGTGGTCGGCTTCGCGCCGCTCGGGTTCTTCGCCGCCGCGGTGCTCCGCCGGCGCCGCTGGAGCGCCGGCTCGGCGGTCGCGGGCGCCGTGCTGCTCGGATTTGGCCTGAGTCTCGCGATCGAGCTGCTCCAGGTGATGCTTCCCGGACGGGTCTCGTCGGCGACGGATCTCATCAGCAACGTTCTCGGCAGCGGGGGCGGCGCATGGCTGGCGTTATTGAGCCCGTGGTCCGCGCGCCTCGCGGTCGATCAATGAGGTGCCGCTCCGCGAGCGCGCCAGCAGGGCGTTCACCGCCGTGGCGATGGCCGGGGCGAATTCGTCGTGCAGCAGGTCGACGTGGGTCGCATCGAGGTCGAGGGTTTCGATGCCGCCAGCTGCGAACGGACCCCAGCCACGCAGTCGGTCGAATTCGAAGAGCGTCTCGAAGGGCTGCTTCGCCGCGCGGACGAGCAGGATCCGGCCCGGAAACGGCCGAGGCCGGTAGCGCCCGCGCGCGCGAATGGCCTCTCGCTTGAGCCGTCGCCGTCGCTGGCTTCGGCTCAGCCGCCGTCCGGAGCGCTCGACCACCATGCACTCGAGATCGCGCGCACGCGCTTTTGCACTCTGGTGGATCAGCTTGCGGGGTGAGATCCGGTGCCGCGCGAGCAGGCCCGGCCCGAGCCAGCGGTCGAGTAGTCTGTGAACGAGCGCCGCGCTCTGCCGCAGCCTCGGGTGGCCGGGCGCCCATCCGTCGATCATGGCGATGAATGCCACGCGCTCTCCCGCGCCCTCGAGCTGTCGCGCCACCTCGTGCGCCACGGTACAGCCGAAGGAGAAGGCGACGAAGTGGTAGGGGCCGTTGGGCTGGATCTCGCGGATTCCCTCCAGTTGCAGGCGCGCGTACTCTGCGATGCGTCGCGCCGGAGGCCGGTTTCCGAGCAGGCCAGGGGATTGCACGCCGTAACAGGGGTGCTCCCGTTCGATCCTTCGCACGAGGGGCTTGAAGACGATCGGCTCGCCGCCGTTGCCCGGGAAGCAGAAGAGCGGCGCGCCGCTGCCGCTGCCCCGCAGCGCGACGACGAGGGAATCCGGCTCGTCGAAATCGTCCCGGTCGATCAGCGCGGCGAGTCGCTCGATGGTCGGGGCGTCGAGGAGCACGGACGGCGTGAGATCGCGACCGAACTGCTCCTCGATGCGCATCATGATCTGCACTGCCTGAAGGGACGTACCGCCCAGCGCGAAGTAGTCGTCCCGGATGTCGATCGCGTCCGCCTCGAGCTCATCGGTCCAGATCTGTGCGAGCCGCTCTTCGGTAGCCGTGCGCGGAGCCAGGCGGGGGATTCTCTCGGAGGGATCGTCTCGCCCTTCCAACAGCCGCCGCCGGTCGATCTTGCCGGTCGCGGTGAGCGGAAAATCGCTGACGAATTCGATGCGGGCCGGCACCATGTAGTCCGGCAACAGGCGCCCGAGGGCCCGGCGGAGCTCTCGCTCGCCTTCCGGCGGATCGATGCCCGTCACGACGAAGGCCACCGGGGCGGCATCCCGGCCCGTCGTGGCCACGACGCACTCGCGCACGCCCGGCTGCTGCCGGAGGGCGGCTTCGATCTCGGTCAGCTCGACGGTGAAGCCCCGCACCTTCACGCGGTGGTCGCGGCGGCCGAGGTGCTCGAGCATCCCGCTCTCGCCGACCCGGCCGCGATCTCCGGTTCGGTAGA
>JBHHVG010000303.1:0-4590 GCA_046754165.1 Myxococcota bacterium | reverse complement strand
GAGACCTCCCAACGCTCTTTCGGAAGCTCGCTGCTGGTGTTCGCGAGGTAGTGGATCGTCGCGGTGGAGCCGTCCTCGAAGCCCATGACCGCGACCGTCGAGTCTTCGTTCTCGGGATCCCGGCCGAGGACTCGGCCGTACGCCGTGGTGGGCGGCGATCCGACCAGAAACAGGCAGAGATCGACGAAGTGGCAGCCTTCGCCGATGATCCGTCCGCCGCCGACCTTCGGATCGGTGTGCCAGGTGCCGCCCGGGGTCGGGCCCGCCGCGACGGTGTAATGAATCGAGACGGGACCGCGCCGTCCCGCCAGCGCCTGTCGCGCTGCCCGGGCGTGCGGTGAGAAACGCCGGTTGAAACCGACGGACAGGAAGCCGCCGGTCTCCTCGATGGCCCCGGCCAGCGCCGTGAGCTGGCTCTCGGTGATGGCGGCCGGCTTCTCGAGCCAGACGGCCTTGCCGGCTCGCAGCGCCTGAGCCGCGAGCTCCGCGTGGCTGTCGTGGCGCGTGGCGACGAAGGTGAGGTGTACGCCCGGGTCGTCGAAAACCGCGGCGGCGTCGGTGCCGCAGCGCGCATAGCCGAACTTCTCGGCGGTGCGCTTGCCGGAGGGGCCGGTCGCGGTCACGATCGCCAGCCGCTGCACGCCCTTGCAGCGGCTCACCGCCGGCAGCAGCATGCCGGTGGCGTAGTTTCCCGCGCCGAGGAACGCGACACCGACCTCGTCGCGTCGCGCACCGCTCGCTCGCGGAGCGAGGTCGAGGGTCCTGGCGCCGCCTTCTCTTCCCGTGTCGTAGCGGAAGATCACCGCCAGCGACCGGCGCTCGCCCTTGGCGAGCTCCTCGTAGGTCTTCTCGGCGTCTTCAAATCCGACGACCTGGACGTCGAGGGCCTCCGGATCGACGGCACCGGACGCGGCCAGGGACACGAAGGCTTCGAGGTTGCGGTTCTCGGTCCAGCGGACGTAGGAGATCGGATAGTCGAGCCCGAGCTCCTCGTAGCGGCGGTCGTAGCGGCCCGGCCCGTAGGACATGCTCATCCGCAGTTCGAGCTCCTTCTCGAAGAAGCTGCGGCGGTCGAGGTCCATGGCCGTGGCGCCCACGCAGATCACGCGCCCCTTGAGGCGGCACAGGTCGGCGGCGAGCTGGATGGGAGCGGAGCTCTCGCTCGCCGCGCAGATCATGGCGAGGTCGGCGCCGTGTCCGCCGGTCTCGGCGTCGGTCCAGCCCGCGTGATCGTCGTCCGGGCCGGCGCCCCAGCTGGCTCCCTGACCCCGCGCCTGCTTGATGCGGACGGGATCGAGGTCGATCCCCAGCACGCGGCAGCCGTTGGCGACGAGCAGCTGCACCGCGAGCTGGCCGACCAGACCCAGCCCGACGACTACGGCGATCTCGCCGAGGGTCGGGTTGGCGACGCGCAGGCCCTGGAGCGAGATCGCGCCGAGGGTCGCGAAGGCCGCCTTCTCGAGGGCTACGCCCGCCGGAACCGGGGCGACGAGGTTTTCGGGCACCGACACCCACTCGGCATGGTTCGCATAGCCCGCACCCGCACAGGCGACCCGATCGCCCGGGGCGAACCGCGCGACACCCGCTCCGACCGCCTCTACGACGCCGGCGCTCGAGTAGCCGAGGGGCTGGAGCGCATCGAGCCGGTTCATGACCGCCCGGTACGTCGGAAGCGGACCCTCATGGCGAAGCTTCTGTGTCACCTGCTTCACGAGGTCCGGGCGCGAGCGCGCCTTGCCCAGCAGGGACTTCCGAGCGAAGTCGATCGCCATCTTCTCCGTGCCCGGCGAGACTACGGAGTAGTGGTTGCGGACGAGCACGCAGCCGGCGGACACGGCCGGAGCCGGAACCTCGGCCAGCTCGAGCTTGCCACTGCGCGTGTTCTGGACGATCTGCTTCAATCCCGGTCCTCCCTCAGCTCGCGGACGGCGTCGGCCCGTCGATGAACATGCGGCACCACAGCTCCACGCAGATCATCGAGAAGATGGTGTAGGTCGCGTCCAGCTGCCGGTTGCGATCCATGGTCACGAGCCGCTTGACCCCTTCCGGGTCGAAGAGCCCCCGCTTGAGCAGGCTGGCGTCGGAGAGCACGTCGTCGACGATCGGACGCAGGTCGCCGCGCAGCCAATGTCGCAAGGGCGCTCCGAAGCCGGTCTTCGAGCGGTACCGGACCTCGCGGGGAAGATAGGGCTCCATCGCCTTGCGCAGGACCCATTTTCCGATGCGCCCGCGCTGCTTGTATCGGATCGGAAGCCTCGCGACGAGGTCGATCAGATCCGGGTCGAGCAGCGGGACGCGGACTTCGACACCATTGGCCATGGAGACCTTGTCGACGTAGTTCAGGTTGTGATCCGCCAGGAAGAACTTGCCCTCGAGGTAGAGCATGCGGTGCAGCGCGGGCATGTCCTCGGGTAGATCCCGCAGCGCCGCAAGCACCTGATCCCGCTCGTCGATGGCGAACTTCTCGCGGAGCTCGGGCGAAAACACGGGCCGGAGCAATGACGGCGCGATCCAGTGGAAGTAGCTGCCGATGCGCTCGTCGCCGTCGAGGTTCGCGTAGCGGAAGGCCTTGGCCACCCGCCGCCGGAACTCCGTGGTGGGATGCACCGCGGCCGCGGCCGAGCTCATCACGCGACGAACGCCGCTCGGAAGCCACGACCAGAGGGGCTCCTGCATCAACGCGAAGTGGCGGCGGTAGCCGGTGAACACGTCGTCTCCGCCCGCGCCCGAGAGCAACACCTTGATGCCGTGCTCGCGGGCGACCTGGCTGATGAACAGGGCGTTGATGGGCGCCGGATCCGCCTGGGGCTCGTCGAGGTAGAACAACATCTTCTGGAGGTTGTCGACCATCTCCGATCCGACATAGATCGTGTGGAGGTCGACGTTCAGGTGCTTCGCTACCGCCTGGGCGTGGGGCAGGTCGGCGGCCATGCCCTCGGCCTGGGCTTCGGCGTCCGTGAAGCCGATGGTGAAGCACTGGAGCTTCTCCACGCCCATGCGCCGTTGGGCGAGCGCCACCACGCTGCTCGAGTCCATGCCTCCCGAGAGAAAGGCGCCGACGGGGACGTCGGAAACGAGCTGACGGTCGACGGCGCGCGTCAGGTACTTCCGGACCTGGACGATGGCGTCCTCTTCGGGCCAGTCCACGAACTCCTGGTCGAGGGGCAGGTCGTAGAATTGCCAGCGCTTCGCGATCCGCCCGCTGGTCACCCACATGGCGTGCCCGGGCTCGAGCTTCCGAACCGAGGTGAGCATCGTGAGGGGCGAGGGGCACCAGAGGTAGAGCAGGTGGTGCCGGATCGCGTCGTGATCGAGGGTCCGCTCGACGCTCGACTCGTGAAGCAGTGCCTTCAGCTCGCTCGCGAACACGACGCCGGACGGTGTTTCGGCGTAGTAGAGCGGCTTGACGCCCACGCCGTCCCGGGCGATCAGCAAGGACCTCGAGCGGCTGTCCCAGATCGCGAAGGCGAAGATGCCGTTCAGGCGCTCGAGCAGCTTCTCTCCGTCGCGCAGGTAGAGGTTGAGGATCACCTCCGTGTCGCAGTTGCTGTCGAAACGGTAGCCGTCGTCGACGAGCTCCTGCCGAAGCTCCCGGAAGTTGTAGATCTCTCCGTTGTACACGATCGCGACGGTGCCGGTCACGTCCCACATCGGTTGGTGTCCGCGCGGCGACAGGTCGATGATCGAAAGTCGGCGGTGGGCGAGACCGAGACGCTCGGCGGGCAGGTGCAGGGTTCCGGCGTCGTCCGGCCCGCGGTGGGCGATCACCTCGTTCATCCGGTCGAGCAGGGAAGGATCGAAGTCTCCCAGGAAGCCCGCTAGGCCGCACACGGCGTTCGCTCCACGTGTCCGCGCCAGCCCGAGTGCGCGATGAAGCACTCGCTGCTTCGCAGTGATTCCAGGGTTCTTCGGCGCGGCTCGCATCCGACGGCGTCGACTTCCCAGACCTCGACGTCTTCGCGGGACCGCACTGCGGTGACACGCAGGCCCGTGTCGTCCATCGCCTCTTGGATCTTCGGGACGAGACGCTCGTCGAAGCCCATCAGCTCGATGGCCACGAGATCCGCGGCGACCGGGTCGAGGGAGGCGATCACTGCGCCGAGCGGCCGGTCCGTGGGCGCGAGGGGCCCCTCGCCCTCCCCGGCGACCACCCCATCGATGAGGGTGAGGACGCGGCGCACCGGGGCCGCCGCGTCCAGCGCAGGGCCCGAGCGGCGGCTGTAGTAGAGGCAGCGGTTCAGGTCGAGACACATCCGCCAGGTGGTTCGGTTGCGATACCAATTGCCGCTGCGAACGAAGTCGTCGCCGCGCACCGTCGACTCGAGCCGACGCGCTGCGCGGAGGATGCCGGTTCCCATGCCGCGCATCAGCAGCCGCCTGGCCACGTCCGTGGCCAGGCTGCGGACGCTGTCCCGCCAGGAAGATCCCGGAAACTCGTCTCCGCCATCCGCTTCGGAGCCGACGCAGTGGTGGGGCAACCAATTCTTGTCGCCGTTGATTCCGACGAGGTTCTTGAGGGCCAGCGTGACCCCCGTCTTCTTGTGGGTCTTGAGCTTGGGCAGGTTGACGATGAGATCGGCCGACAGCACC
>JBHHVG010000302.1:0-4612 GCA_046754165.1 Myxococcota bacterium | reverse complement strand
AGGGCGCGCACCTCCTGCTCGACCTTGACGGCCAGGCGGGTCCGCAGCTTGGCCAGGATCGCACCTTCGGTCGGGATCGGGCGCTCGTTGATCGTGATGTCGTTGACCTGTTGGAGGTAGCGGAAGTTCCCGATATCGAGGCCGGACACCAGCGAGATCGCGACGCCGGCCTTGCCCGCCCGCCCGGTTCGCCCGGTGCGGTGGACATAGACCTCTGGCGACTGCGGCGACGAGTAGCTGATCACGTGGCTGAGATCGCTGATGTCGATGCCGCGGGCGGCCACGTCCGTCGCCACCAGGAAACGCAGATTGCCCTGCTTGATCTTGCGCATGGCTTGCTCGCGCGCCGACTGCGACAGGTCTCCGGAGATCTGGTCCGCATCGAAGCCCTGGCGCTGCAGATACGCCGTGACGAAGCGGACGTCGTCCTTGGTATTGCAGAAGATGATGGCGCTCTCCGGGTCTTCATCCTCCAGGAGCCGCGCGAGAGTCGCGTCCTTCTCCTGGGCGGTGGTGACGATGAAGGAGTGCTCGATCTCCTGGGGGGTCTCCTGACCCTCGGACATGGAGACGAACTCCGGGTCGTTCAGGAACACGCGCGAGAGGGAGCGCACCTTCTCGGGGATCGTCGCCGAGAAGAGACAGGACTGGCGATCCTTCGGAAGGTATTTGTTGATCTCCCGCATGTCCGGCCAGAAGCCCAGGGAGAGCAGCTCGTCGGCCTCGTCGAGCACGAGTGTTCGCACGGAGTCGAAGCCCAGACGGCCGGAGCCCAGGTGGTCGAGCATCCGCCCCGGGGTCCCGACGATGACGTGCGCGCCCTCTTCGATGCCCTCGATCTGCTGGGCGTAGCCGACGCCCCCATAGATGGGGAGGCAGCGAGCGCCCCGGTGCTTGCCCAGCGCGTCGAGCTCACCGCAGACCTGGTTTGCCAGCTCGCGCGTCGGCGCCATGACCAGCGCCTGGCAGGCGGCGAGGTCCGGGTCGAGATCGCTGACGATCGGGATGCCGAAGGCGCCGGTCTTGCCGCTGCCGGTGATGGCCTTGACGATGAGGTCTCGACCGGTTCGCATCGCCGGGATGACCTTGGCCTGGACGGGCATGGCCTGCGCCCAGCCGAGGTCGCGGATGCCCTGGCGGACTTCTTCCGGGAGGTCGTCGAAAATCGCTTCCGGTTCGCTCATATCGCGCTCATAACGCTTCCAGTTCTCTGATCGAAGGGGTGCGAGGCTATCACGGCTTTCGCGTCGTCGCCGGCATCCGACGGATCGGCTCGTGCTAGCGTTGCCGAGGAATGTCCCGAATCACCGTCGCACAGGTTCACGACGTGGCGAAGCTCGCGCGTCTGTCGCTCTCCGACGCCGAGGCCGAGCGCCTGACCGGTGAGCTCGAGCGTATTCTCGAGTATGTCGAGACACTCCAGGAGCTCGACACCGACGGCATCGAGCCCACCGCCCACGTGATCCCGCTCGAGACACCGATGCGCGACGACATCCCCGCCGCCGGGATCGACCCCGAGCTGGCCGTCGCGAACGCCCCGGAGTCGATCGCAGGGGCCTTCGTCGTGCCGAAGGTGATCGAGACCGAGGACGAGGGCTGAGGTGACGGCTCCCCCCGGGACGCTCAGCGATCTGCGCCGGGACCTCGACACCGGAGAACGCTCCTCCGTCGAGCTCGTGGGGGCCGCGCTGGCGCGGGCCGACGAGTTGGCGGAGTCGTTGAATCCCTTCACCGAGCTTCGCCCGGAGGCGGCCCGCGCCGAGGCCGCCGAGGCGGACGTGCGCCGTCGGGCGGGAGGTGCGCTGTCGGATCTCGACGGTCTGCCGATGGCGATCAAGGGCAACATGGTCCAGGCCGGCGAGCCGGCGACCTGCGCGTCGCGCATCCTCGAGGCCTACATCTCCCCATTCACCGCGACCGCCGTGCAGCGCCTGCGGGACGCGGGGGCGGTGATCGTCGGGCGCACCAACATGGACGAGTTCGCCATGGGCTCGTCCACCGAGCATTCGATCTACGGCCCAACCAGAAACCCCTGGGACACCGCGCGCACGGCGGGCGGCTCTTCCGGCGGCTCGGCCGTGGCGGTGGCCGCGGGCGTGGTGCCGGCTGCCCTCGGCAGCGACACCGGCGGCTCGATCCGGCAGCCCGCGTCATTTTGCGGTGTCTCGGGCATCAAGCCGACCTACGGCCGGGTCTCGCGCTGGGGTCTGGTGGCATTCGCCTCGTCGCTGGACCAGATCGGCGCATTTGCACGGACCGCCGACGATTGTGCTGCGGTGCTCGAGGTGATCGCGGGCCACGACCCGCGCGACTCGACGTCGCTGCCCGAGGCGGTGCCGTCCTATCGCGAGGGATTCGGCGACCTGTCGGGTGTCGTCATCGGGCTGCCCGTGGAGTACTTCGTGGACGACGGCGTCGACGCGGCGGTGCTTGACACCGTGCGCGAGGCCGTCGCCCTGCTGGAACGAGCCGGAGCGAAGACCCGCGAGGTATCGCTGCCCCACACGCGATACGGGATCGCGACCTACTACCTGATCGCCGACGCCGAAGCGTCCAGCAATCTCGCCCGCTACGACGGCGTCCGCTACGGGCGGCGGGCCGAGGGCACGGTCGGGCTGACGGAGATGTACGAACGCACGCGTTCGGAGGGTTTTGGCGACGAGGTGAAGCTCCGGATCGTCCTGGGCACCTACGTGCTTTCCGCCGGCTACTACGACGCCTACTACTGCAAGGCGCAGCAGGTGAGGACGCTGTTGCGTGCGGACTTCGAGCGGGCCTTCGAGGGCTGCGACGTGATCGCCACGCCGACATCGCCGGAAATCGCCTTCCGAGTCGGCGAAAAGACGGACGATCCGCTTTCGATGTATCTCTCGGACGTCTACACGGTCTCCGCGAGCCTGGCCGGCATTCCCGGCATCTCGATTCCCTGCGGCTTCAGCGAGGGCATGCCGGTCGGCCTCCAGCTGCTCGGGCCCGCCCTCGACGAAGCCACGCCACTGCGCGTGGCCGACGCCTTCCAGCGCCGCACGGACCATCACGCCCAACGGCCCGGGAACGGCGCGTAGTGGCCGCTTCGCTCGCCGACTACGAGATCGTGATCGGGCTCGAAGTGCACGCGCAGCTGCGGACCCGGTCGAAGCTCTTCAGCCCGGCCCCGGTTGCGTTCGGTGCCGACCCCAACCACAGTGTCGAGCCGGTCTGCCTGGCGTTGCCCGGTGTGCTTCCGGTCCTCAACCGACACGCCGTCGAGTGCGCGATCCTGGCGGGCCTCGCGACGCACTGCACGGTCCACACCCGCTCGGTCTTCGCCCGCAAGAACTACTTCTATCCCGACCTCCCGAAGGGCTACCAGATCTCGCAGTACGAGCATCCGATCGCGACGGATGGGTGGATCGACATCGCCGTCCGGGGCGAGAATGGCGAGGCGAGCAGCAAGCGCATCCGCCTGACGCGAATCCACATGGAAGAGGATGCGGGCAAGTCGATCCACGACACCGCCGTGGCCGGCAGCGACGCCACCCTGGTAGATCTGAATCGCGCCGGGGTGCCGCTCGTGGAAATCGTATCCGAGCCGGACCTCAGGTCGCCGGTCGAGGCGGGCAGCTATCTCCGAACCCTGCGGTCGATCCTGCGGTACATCCAGGTTTCGGACGGGGACATGGAGAAGGGGAACTTCCGCTGCGACGCAAACGTCTCACTTCGCGTGCGGGGCCAGGAGGAATTCGGCACGCGAACGGAGCTCAAGAACCTGAACTCGTTCCGCTTCGTCGAAGCCGCCATCGCCGCTGAGGCGCGCCGCCAGGCCCAGGTGCTCGCAGACGGCGGTGCGGTCCAGCAGGCCACCATGGCCTATGACGCCGACAGCGACCGCACGAGGGTGCTGCGCCTCAAGGAGGACGCTCACGATTATCGCTACTTCCCGGATCCGGATCTGATTCCCCTGGTCGTATCCTCCGAGCAGATCGAGACGTTGCGTGCCGAGCTTCCGGAGCTCGCCGACGAGAAGTGCCGCCGTTTCCAGGAGCAGCACGGGCTGTCGGAGCACGACGCGCGCGTGCTCTCGGCCAGCCGTTCCATGGGCGAGTTCTTCGAGGCCGCCGTCGCGGCCCACGGCACCGCGAAGGCCGTAGCGAATTGGCTGACGCGCGATGTCCTCGCCGCGCTGGGAGAGCTCGAGATCGAGATCGGCGACGCGAAGCTGACTCCCACCGCGCTCGCCGCGTTGATTCGACTCGTCGACGGCGGACGCACGACGGCGAAGAGCGCGCAGCAGTTGATCCCGGAGCTCGTCCGCGAAGGCGGTGACCCGGAGGCGATGGTGCGGGAGCGCGGACTCGAGGCAGTGTCCGACATCGGCGTGCTCGGGAAGGCGGTGGATGCGGTGTTGGCCGAGCATCCGGACAACGTCGCGCGCTACCGCGCGGGAGAAGAGAAGGTGCTCAACTTCCTGATGGGCCAGGTGATGCGGCGCACCCAGGGCAAGGCCAACCCCGGCGCCGTGCGTGAGATGCTGATCGAACGCCTCAAGTAGGAGGAGAGCGTGAAGATCCTGCTGCGCATCGGTCTGGCCCTGGTGGCGGGCGCCGCGATCGCCGTGACCGCGGCGGTGATC